>JAUXAK010000053.1 GCA_030619955.1 archaeon
ATTTAAAAAAGGCAGATATGCAAATAAAAAAAAGATTGCACTTCGGTTTCGAGAACTGTTTGATGATAGTATTAAAAAATTAAAAGAAATAAAAGAAATACAAAAAGAAAATTCAATTAATCTTTCTATACTAAACTTAGATGAACATGGAAATCTATTAAATTTATTAGGAGAAGATAAATTCTATATTCATTTATCAAATTATTATGGAAAATGTAAGGAATGGATTAAACAAAAAGGTTTTAAAGATTTAAGTGAAGCTGATTTTGAGTTAGTTATTTATCCATTATATATTTCAGCAGTTAAGAATAAACCAACACTTGTAATGACCCGCGACGTACATCTTGGATTATGTTTGGGATATCTTGCACGTAAGATGAGCAAAATGCCATCTTTTGGAAAAGCAGATATTAAAATTTACCGAGAAATTTTCAAAAAATTAAATAATGAAAAAGCCATGAGAATTAGTCAATCTTACACACTTAGAAGCATCAAATAATTTCACCCCAGCCAATAAGCCTCCAATGGCCTTGATAATTTCGCGCAATTCCAACTCTATCACCTGAAAAAGGCACAATTGGAATTTTTAAAGAAATTTCAACTTGGTTATCATGTGCGCTGGTTATAAGGCCGACTGTTGTGGCAGTATTTACACTTAGTAAAAGATTTTCATTTGTTCTTAAAGGTTCAATTTTAATATTTTTTGTTTTAGCTCCAACAATTTCTTTAAATAAGGTTATTTTTAATTTAATTTTATAAATTATTTCAGGTAAAGTATCAGTACCTGCAACACAGCCTGCTAATGAATCTGCTTTTGTCATAAAAGGGTCAAGTGCTGTTTCTATGGCTAAGCTGCCTGAAGGAAAAGCTTCTTGCAATTTATTGATTCCTGCTCTTAAACCAAGAATTTTTGTTTTTATTGTTTTATATTCTGTTTTTTCATGTTTTTTTACTGCTAAGCCAGGCTTGATTTCTATTTCATCTCCTACTTTAAGTTTGCCTTGTTTTAATGAGCCTCCTAAAATTCCTCCAACAAGTTTTTCAGGAGCTGTTCCTGGTTTGTTTACATCAAAACTTCTTGCTATTAAAAATAAAGCCTTGGCTTTTGTATCATGTTCCTGAACTTTTAATTTGGTAATAGCTTCAAGAACTCCTGAAATATTTATACCTTGCTGGGCACAAACTGGAACAATTGAAGTACTTTCAGCTATAGTCCCTTTGATAAATGTTTTTATTTTTTCATACTGGGCAATTGCCTGTTCTTCTGAAACAAGGTCAAGTTTATTTTGTACAATAATAATTTGATTAATTCCTTTTGCTTCTAAAGCTAATAAATGCTCTTTTGTCTGCGGCTGAGGAAAAGGCTCATTAGCAGCTATAACAAACAAAGCAGCATCAATAATAGCAGCTCCTCCTAACATTGTTGCCATTAACATTTCATGACCAGGAGCATCAACAAAACTTACATATATTATTTCTTTGGCCTTGCCACCACATTTACAAGTTGTTTTTGTTGTAAAAACATTGCATTTTTCACATTTTCTTATAGAAGCATCTGCATATCCTAATTTTATTGTTATTCCTCTTCTCAATTCCTCAGAATGCTTATCAGACCAAACTCCAGTTAATTGATAAAGTAAAGTTGTCTTGCCATGATCAATATGTCCAACTAAACCAATATTTAAAATAGGTTGTTTATTTTGTTTGTTCTTTTCTTCCTGAGTATTATTCTTTTTCATCAATCAAAGAGAAGAAGCAGATTTTTTAAATGTTTTTGATTTTTTATTTTGAAAAATTTATAAACTAATATTCCCTGCATTAAGAATGAAAATCGCATTAGTAGGTGGCTGGAATACTAATTCTGGTGCTTCGTTTCACACAGAAATGATTGGACGAGAATTTGTCAAACATCATAAGCTTAAAGTGTTTACTTTTTATGATTATGCTTTTCATGGGACACAAATTACTGGAAAAGATGAAAACTATGTTAAAAGATGCTTTACAATATCAGGCTATGCTCATCAAAAATTTAATAAAAAGCCTTTTTTAACAAGTGATTATGATATCTTTCTTGCTGAAGACCTTGGAATGTTGCCAAAAAAGCAGCTTGCTAAAATCTTTCCGATTATAAAGAAAAAAGCTAAAACAATCAATGTAATTCATGATGGCAAACTCTCAACAGATCCGGCATTTTGGCAGTTTAATTGGGATGCAATAGTTTGCTTTGATAAAAGATATAAAAAATTTCTTTTAAATGCATATAATAAAGAAAAAATTCATATAATCCCTTACCCCTGCCACAAATGGCAAGAAGGGAATAAAAACAAAAGCAGAAAAAAACTTAATCTACCTTTAAATAAAAAAATCATTCTTGTCTTTGGACCAGCTGCACTAACTGTCCTCGAAATAATCAAATCAATATCTAAACTTGCAGCAGACTATCCAATTTTACTTTTAGTTCTAACAAAAAACAAGGAAGCATTTAAGCTCTTCACAAAAGAACAACACAAGCAGCATAAAAAAATTATAATTAAAA
>JAUXAK010000022.1 GCA_030619955.1 archaeon
TTTAAAATATAAATACCTTTCTCGTCATTAAATTGTTACAACAAAAAAAGAAGTAAGATATAAATATTTTATGTATTTTGTAGATATTTTATGAATATTTTAAATTTTTTTGATATTTTGGAGAAATATGGCTAGAAATAAGATTACTAAAGTAAATAAATTAAAACAAAAAGAACAGAAAATATCCTTACTAAAAGAGCTGATTAGGAAAATAGCTGGCAAAGCTAGTGAACCTATAGTTAATATCCTTTTCTCAAAAAAAAATGTAAATGAATTTAAGATAGCTGAAAAGCTAGGGATAACAATAAACCAGGCTCGGAACATATTATACAGGCTATCTGACCACAGTATCATGGAATCAACCAGAAAAAAAGATAAGCGCAAAGGTTGGTATACTTATTTCTGGACAATTAATATGTTCAAAGCATTTATTCTTCTTGCAAAAATAAAGCAAAAAGAGGTTGATGTAATGGAACATATAATCAAAAGTAGAAAAATGAAAACATTTTATGTGTGTTCGCAAGATAATATAGAAATGTCTGAAGAAACAGCTATGCATCATAATTTCTTATGTCCAGAATGCGGCAAGCTCCTGCAGCCAGTTTCTGAAGAAAAAAAGATTAAAGAGCTTAATTCAAAGATAGTTGAAGCAAAAAAAGAAATTTTGATTATAAACGAAGAAATAGAAAAAATCAGGGAAAAAATTGCAAAAGCTATGCCAAAGGTCAAGCCAAAGAAGAGAAAAAAGCGAAAATTAAAGAAACCAAAGAAGCCAAAGCTAAAGAAATTAAAACCAAAAAGAAAGGAAGGAAGGAAGAAAGTGAAGAAGAAAAAGAAAATAAAGAAAAAAGTAAAAAAATTAAAGCCAAAAAGAACAGTTAAAAAAGTTAAAATTAAGAAAAAGAAGGGAAGGAAAAAATTAAAAAGAAGGTTGTTTAAAAAAATATTCAAGAAAGTTAAAAAAATTAAAAAAAGAAAGAAAAAGAGATAAAAAAAGATAAAAGAGAAAAAAATAATGAAAAATTACAGGTTAAGATCAAGAAGGCAACCAAGAAGAAGATATAGTGCCACTTTACTTATAATCGGCATTAATATTGTTTTTTATTTTATTATGCTTTTTCTTCAGTTGAGTTATGGTGAAAAAGCAGTTTATGAAGTAGCTTTACAGCCAGCTTCTATTTTGCAGGGCCAGAGAATATGGACTATTATAACAAGCATGTTTATGCATGCTAATTTCATACATTTATTTGTGAATATGCTTTCTTTATTTTTTCTAGGATCTTTTCTTGAAAGATTAATTGGAAACAAACGTTTTTTGACGATTTATTTAATCTCAGGCATAATAGCTTCGCTATTTTTTGTATTACTTGCTGCTGCATTTGGACAAGATTTGACCATGCCTGCAGTAGGTGCATCAGGGGCTGTATTTGGTTTGGGTGGTGTTCTTGCTGTTTTAACTCCTAAGGTTCCAGTTTATATTTTGTTTATTCCAATAGCCATGCCTTTATGGTTTGGAATAGCATTAATGCTTTGTGTGTTATGGATTGTAAGTGCAGCAGCAGGTTTACCAATAGGAAATACAGCACATTTAGGAGGTTTTATAGCTGGACTTGCTTATGGGTTTTATCTTCGTTTAAAATATAAAAGAAAAGTTGCAATGCTTGACAGTTATTTTAAATTCAGGAGATAATCAAAAAATCAAAAAGCATAACATCATGTTCAAAAAAGCTTTTAAAAAGCTTTTTAAAGCTAATTTATCTAAAAATTAAATAAAAAGCAAAGAAGATAATAAATAATAAAAGATGGTTAAAAAAATAACAAAAAAAACAAATCTAAAAATTCAGAATATTGTGGCAACAACCAGCTTAAATGTCAAGGTTCCACTTGTTAAACTTGTAAGAAGCCAGACAAATACAGAATATAATCCAGAGCAGTTTCCAGGTCTTGTTTTAAGAATTAAAAAACCAAAATCAGCTGTTTTAGTGTTTTCTTCTGGAAACCTTGTTTGTACAGGTACAAAAAGCATTAGACAGGTTGAAGATGTTATAGCTCAGGTAATTAAACAACTTAGGAAAATAGGAGTAAAAGCTAAACCAAAACCAAAAATCACTGTCCAGAATATTGTTGCAAGCGGCAGTATAAACATGATTCTGAATTTAAATGAACTTGCTCTTAAACTTGAAAACACAGAATATGAACCAGAGCAATTTCCAGGTCTTGTTTATAAACTTGAAGAGCCAAATACAACTTTTCTTTTGTTTAGTAATGGCAAATTAGTATGTACAGGAACAAAAAACAGAAAACAGCTAGATGAAGCAATGGTAAAACTATTGAAGAATACTAAAGAAGCAGTAAAAAGAAGAAAATAATTCAATACCTATTAAGCCAAGTCAATGTAATTTTACTTTTCTTATATATTTTCATTACTCAAAAATCATGAAAATCCCTTTTTTAATTTTATCTCTATTTTTGTTATATTTTTATGTTCTTATATGTTTTAAAACAATAATATATAAATAATAAAAAATATAAACATAAGTGGTTTGGCAAAAGGCAAAGGCAGGGCTGAGAAATGAGAGGGTGGTAAATTAGTAAATAATATTAATAGGGAAATCAGATAAAAAGTAAAAGAGGAAAATGCCAGAAGATTTAATTATTGAAGCAAAAGAGTTTTTTGAATTATATAAAAAAGAGATTGGCAAATATGCAAAAAAAGGTAAAAAGGCAATAACTGTTAATTTTCAGGATATTGCTAGTTTTTCCCATATACTTGCTGATGAGTTGCTTAGTAAACCAGAAGATGTTTTATCAATTTTAGAACTTGCATTAGAAGAAATAGGTATTATTAAGAAGGCAAGAGTCAGGCTAATTGATTTGCCAGATTCTCAGAATTTGAAAATTAGGGAGATAAGAGCCAAACATCTTGGGCAGATGATTACTGTTGAGGGCCTTGTTAGACAAGCCTCAAGTGTCAGACCTCAGATTGTAAATGCCAAATTTGAATGTCCTAGTTGTGGCACTGTTATTGCTGTATTACAAATAGAAAAACGTTTTAGAGAACCTACAAGATGCAGCTGTGGAAGGAGAACAGGTTTCAAGCTCGTGGCTAAGGACATGGTTGATGCACAAAGAGTTGTAATAGAAGAAGCTCCTGAAAGCCTTACAGGTGGTGAGCAGCCAAGAAGATTAAATGTTTTTTTAAAAGAGGATCTTGTTGAACCTAAAATAGAAGAAAGAACAACTCCTGGATCAAGAGTTAAAGTGATAGGCATATTAAAAGAAGTGCCTATACCTTTACAAAGTGGGGCTATTTCAACAAGATTTGACCTTGCATTAGAATCAAATAATGTAATGCCTCTTGAAGAAACTTTTGAAGAACTTGAGCTAACTGAGGAAGAGGAAAGACAAGTTAAGGAGCTTGCCTCTGATCCAGATTTATACAAGAAGCTAGCTGCAAGTATTGCTCCAAGTATTTTTGGTTATGATGAAATAAAACTTGCTATAGCTTTACAGTTAATTAGTGGCATAAGAAAGAAAAAAAGTGATGGCACTTTTTCTAGAGGTGATATTCATATTCTTTTAGTGGGTGACCCAGGTGTTGCTAAAAGTGTTATGCTAAAGTTTGTGTCTGTTATTGCACCTAAAGGGCGCTATGTGGTAGGAAAAGCAGCAACACAAGCTGGAATCACAGCCACTGTTGTAAGAGATGAATTTTTAAGAGGTTGGGCACTAGAAGCAGGAGCAATGGTTTTAGCAAATAAGGGTGTTGCCTGCCTTGATGAAATGGAAAAAATGTCAGAAGAAGATCGTTCATCTATGCATGAAGCAATGGAACAGCAAACAGTAACAATAACAAAAGCTACTGTTCAAGCCACATTACGTGCTGAAACTTCTGTGCTAGGAGCAGCAAACCCAAAATTTGGCAGATTTGATTTATATCAGCCAGTTGCTCAGCAAATAACAATGTCTCCTACTTTAATCAATCGTTTTGATTTGATTTTTGTTATGAAAGATTTGCCAGAAAGACTAAAAGATGAAGCAATAGCAACTCACGTACTTCTGGAGCATAGAAAAGCATCTGGAAGACCACCAATTGAACAAGAATTTTTAAAAAAATATATTGCTTATGCAAAACAAAAAGTTTTTCCAGCACTTACTGAGAAGGCTGTTGATGAGATCAGAAAATTTTATGTTGATTTGAGAAATGCACCTTCTGTAAGTGAAGATTTAGTAAGGCCAATTCCTATAAGTGCAAGGCAACTTGAAGCACTAATCAGATTAAGTGAAGCAAGTGCAAGAGCAAGGCTAAGTAAAAAAATCACAAAAGAAGATGCAAAGCGAGCTATAGAGATAATGCATTTTTATCTTCTGCAAGTAGGAATAGACAAAGAAACAGGTGCTTTTGACATAGACAGGATTGTTACTGGCATTCCTGCCAGCGAAAGAAGCAGAATTGTGGTTGTAAGAGACACTTTAATAAGGCTAGAATCAAGAACAGGGAAGCTTATTCCTTTAGAAGAAGTTAAGAAGGAACTTACAGAAAAAATTAATGAAGCTGAAATTGATGAAGTTATAGATAAATTAAAAAGAAGCGGGGATATTTTTGAACCAAAAAAAGGATTTATACAAAGAATTTAAAAAAAGAGAAAAAAGGAAAAAATGAATGGAGAAATTAGAAAAAGATTTACTGCTTTTAAGATTCCTATTGGTTTGATTGCTAAAGCAAGTTTAAATTTTGAAAAAAAACAAGAGCAAGCTGAACAAAGTCAAAGTCAACAATCTCAGCCAACACAACCAGCTCAGGAACAAGAACAACAACGTTTTAGATCTTTAAGCTTAAATGAAAAAGAAATTGTAAGAGTAAATATTATAGCAAATGTTATTGATAAATATAATAGCCAAGAAAAAGCATACTCTTCAATTACAATTGATGATGGAACTGGCAATCTTCGAATAAAGACTTTTTCAGATAATATTAAATTATTAGAGAATATTGAACCAGGGCATACAATACTTGCAATAGGTATGTTGCGTTATTTTAATAATGAACTTTATATTCTGCCAGAAATAATCAAGACTCTTGATCCAAGATGGCTTCTTGTAAGGAAACTTGAGCTAACAAAAGAATTTGGTGAACTTTATACATCTATAGTAAATCAGAAAGAAAAGCAGGAAGAGCAATGGCAAGGACAGCAGATGCAACAAAAACAGCAGTTGCAATCAGAAGTAACAAAAGAAGAAATAACAGAAGAAAAAATAGAAAGTGAAAATAAAGATGAAAGTGTGCCAAGTGAGTCAAGCGAATCAAGTGAACCAAGTTTAAGAGAGCAAGTCCTAGAGCTTGTAAAAAAAGCTGAAGAACAAAGGGGAATTGACATAGACAAACTTATTATGTCATTAAGCCAGCCAACAGAAGAAATTAATAAAACCATTACAACCTTGCTTGAAGAAGGCACAATTTATGAGCCAAAGCCAGGCTGCCTCAGGATTTTATAATTTTGATTTATAATTTTATTTTTCTTACTTTCAAATGTAAAAATAGATTTATATATTAAAAAATTTCTAAAAAGTTAAGTTAGGATAGGCTAAGGGAAAATGGTTTATTTAAACAAGAAGGGGCTAGATAAGCTAATCGAAGATTCAGAAGAAAATAATGGATCTTTCTCTCGTGTTAATAATTGTCTCTTTTTAGTTAAAGATAGGTCTAAAATCAGAGAAGAAAGCATCAGAAAAGAAAGAGTAGGAGTTTATATTGGGATCCTTTGCCTAGTAAGGGGCGGAAGGGAGAAAATTAAGATAACTTCTTCAAGCATGTTTTACGAAAAAAAAGATTTTAAATATAATGATTCTTTTTTCCCATACAAAGAAGTACCTTGTGAGTTTTTAGATAAGGTTCTCGTGGAAAGGAAGTATGCCTTTGATATCAGTAAAATTTCAATGAATTAAAAGAAATAACAACTTTTAAAAATTCTTCTTAACTTAAAAACAACATAAAATATAACATAAGTACAAAATGCCAGAGAAATATAAAGAATTGCTTGAAAAACTTTACAAAGAAGTAAAGCAAGTTAAAGTTACTGAAAGATTTGAAGTTCCTGAAGTAAAAAGTCATGTAGAAGGAACTAAAACAATTATTATAAATTTTTCACAGATATGTTCAGTTTTAAGAAGAAAGCCAGCTCATTTGGCAAAATTCCTAATGAGAGAACTTGCTGCTTCTGGCTTAGTTGATGGTGAAAAAGGTGAAAGACTAACTTTAAATAGAAAACTAAGTTCAGAAAAAATTAATGAAAAAATTAATGCTTATGTTACTGAGTTTGTTATATGCCCTGAATGCAAGAAACCAGATACTGAGCTGATTAAAGAAGGAGAATTTTTATTCCTTCACTGTCTTGCATGCGGTGCCAAGCACAGTGTCAGGGCAAAAATTGTTTAAAAATAAAAAATGCCAGACAAAACAATAAAAACAAAAAAATCAATAAAACTTTTTGTAAGAATACATGAATCATATCGCAAAGTAGTTGCAGTATGTGATATAGAACTTTTAGGAAAAAGATTTGAACAAGATAATATACAAATTGATATTAACAAAGATTTTTATGGAGGGGAAGAAATGACTAAAGTTAATGTAATGAAATTTTTAAAAGAAAAATCAGCAGAAGATGCATGCTTTAATTTTGTTGGCAAGAATGCAGTAGAATCAGCTGTTGAGTCTGGCATTGTTGATAAAAACTGTGTAATAAAAATTCAGGGTGTGCCTCATGCCATGACATTACTCTAATTAAGAAAAAACAATAAAAAATGATTTTCAAATCTAAGAAACGAAAAAAGCATAAAAAACAAAAGCAAGGTGAAGGGGAAATATTTAGAGTCCGTTTGCCTAAGGGAAAGGAAGTTCTAGGAATTCTTGAACAAAGACTTGGAGCCAATAGGATGCTTGTTAGATGTTTGGATGGCAAATCAAGAGTTTGTAGAATTCCAGGAAGAATGAAAAGAAGGCTATGGATAAGAGAAGGAAATGTTGTGCTTGTAGAGCCATGGGAATTAGGCGGAGAGGAAAAAGGGGATATAATATGGAAATACAATCCTGCTGAAGTTGACTGGCTCAAAAGAAAAGGTTTTCTAAAAACTGAAGCTGAATTTTAACATGAAAAAAATATTTTTTTCAGGCAAGGAGCTATGGCGTGTTCTTGGTAAAAATAACACCAATCTCAAGAAGATTGAAAAAAGACTTAATGTAGGAATAACAGAAACTCAAGGCGAGATTTCAATCCAGAGTAAAAGCAAAGGCAAAGATGCTATAATAGAATATCTCACTTTAAAGATAATTGAAGCTCTTGCTTTAGGTTTTGCTATTGAAACAACTTTACACCTTAGTAACACTGATTATTCTTTAATGAAAATAGATATTAAAAGTTATGCTAAAGGCAAAAGAGTTAATGTAATAAAAGGAAGAATTATTGGAACAAAAGGCAAGACAAAAGCCCTGCTCGAGAGATTAAGTGAATGTAATATTGTTTTAAGCGACCATACTGTAGGTATTATCGGCAAAATAGAAAATGTTGAACTTGCTAGCCAGGCAATATATTCTTTAATTAAAGGCAAGCCGCAGTCAAAAGTTTATGGATTTCTTGAAAGAAGTAAAGTTAAGCTCAAAGAAGAACTTGAAGAAGTCAAGGAAATTGAATAAAATTTTTAAAAACAATCTAAAAATGATATATAAAAAACCTTTATAAAATCAGAATTCTTTTTTTTCTTGCCCCGGTAGCTCAGTGGTAGAGCATGCGGCTGTTAAAAATCTTTTAGAAAAAGATTTTATCAAAACAAAAGCAGAAACCGTAGGGTCGTAGGTTCAAATCCTACCCGGGGCGTTTAATCTTTGGGTTAATCCCAAAGTGAAAAGAAATCATGAATTTCTTCTTCTGGAATATTGTCTCTTTTTAATTCACTGATTAAATAATCTTTTGTAGCTTTCAATTTTTTTCTTGGGTTTATCAATCTATTATGATTTAAATCCTGAGCCTCTATTTTTCTGATTAATGTTTTTAAAGCTGAACTATCTCCTTGTTTTAGTTTTTCTATGCATTGGACATAAGCTCTAGACCCCACTATATTTCTTAGATCAATTGTGGCCTTTATTTTTTTGTTTTTGTCATCATAAAAACTAAAATGACAATCTTCTAGATCATAATTTCTTGTTTGCCTTATTATTTTCCAGATTAATTCAACTGAAATTCTATCATCCCAAAAAACAGAATCTGATAATCTAAATTCTAGTCTTGGTTCCTTTACTTTTATTCTGTATATATACTTAATATGTAACATACTAGCATGATAAAGTTGTTCTAGTGTAGTAAGATAGTGATTGGTGTGCCAAATTGGATGAAGATAATATTTTTTAGAAATTTCATATGGATCGATTTCTCTTAGCTTTCGCTGGAATACATGTGCTCTAAAAACTGGTTTGTCTTTGTATTGAAATACTTGGCCTATCTTTGGTTTTCCAGAAAGAACTTCATTTTCCAGTGCTTGCTTATATTTTTTTCTAAACGATTCCCACTCCTTATGATATCCTTCTATTTCTTCTGAAGATAAAATATTTTGAAGTTTCATTTTACCACCTAGAAATAAATACCACTAACTAATAGATTAAATTTATAGCGACATATGTCGTTTTTATCTAGTTTTCTCAAAGAAAAATGGCAGAAGTTTTTGTTCAGCTTTTCTTAAATGTGCTTGATAAGTAGAATAAGATAAATTCATTAATTTAGCTAACTTTTCTAATCCAATTTTTCTTGGATAATCATAGTAACTATACTTTATTGCTAGTTCTATTGCTCTTTTCTGCTTGAAAGTTAATTCTGGTTGCACGCTTATAATAGAAAGATTAATTATTTTTTCCTGTTTAATCTTTAGTATTTCACCGTTATAAATTTTTTTCATAAGATTCACAAAATTAATCAATTCTTTTTTATTCCAACTTCCTACAGTCCAGAATTCCATACCATCTTCTCTAAT
>JAUXAK010000048.1 GCA_030619955.1 archaeon
ATTGCATATTCCCCACTTTGCAAATTAGTTTCAATATCAAGTTTATGAATTGGTTTTAAAAATAAATTTGCTATAAAAGGCTCAATAGAGCTTATTTGTAATTTTGCATCATCATAGCCATCTGCCTTGGCAATAATAAAACCATTGTAACATTGTGGCAAGTTTGTTGTTAAGATTGCTTTATCTTCTTGCATTGTTGTTTTGCCAAGATTACAGATTTGATTAAAACATTTAAAATAAATTTCAGATTCTATAGGCTCTGATTTTTCATTATAACTAAAGATAGTGGCTTCTTGTGTTTTGTATTGGCAAATATCAAATAAAATTTCCTGAGTTTCAGCTGCTACAGGCTCTCTTGCACTATTCTTGCTGATAATAACAAGAACAGGAAACTGAAATAGCTCATCATCTTTAGAAACTTGAATAAGGACAGGAAAAGTGACATCATAGACAAAATGATATGGCACATAACAAAAACCTAAAGAGCCAAGCAAGCTAAGACCAGGCTGTAAGCCAATAGGATCAGCTTTCATTATGTCATTTTCAGCTGGCCAAACTTCAATCTTAGTTGGAAATTCTCTAGAATATAAAAAATTAACTCTCGAACTAATAGATTCATCAGTATTAACAACAAAATATTTATTTTCTGATTTAGAAATAGAATAATAATCACCTTTCATTTTTATCATGGCAATATTTCCCTCAAGAGCAAGTCTAAGTTCCTCAACAATTTCTTTTTTTGACCATAGCTTTGGTGCACAACTTACTTCAATACCTGTCACAGGAGCATAAAGCCTGAGAACATCAAGAGAATAATTTTCAAGAAATAATGAGCTTTGTTGAGTATTAAAGATTTTAGTTGCAGAATTATAAAGAGAACCAAAAGCACTTTCTACATCTATTTCATGTTTTCTTATTATCGAGATAGTTTCATCAAAAGAAATTTTTAGAGGTATATCAACAACTATGCGAATGGCATTTTCTTTTATTTTTGTTGTAACTTTAATTTCTTGTTCTGGAAATTCAATATCATATCCTTGTTCTTTAAATTCAATTAAATCAGATTTACATTCTTCCAGCTCTTCTGCTATGTAGCTATCAAATTGTTTTTCAATTTCTGTTAAGCTTGGTTTTTGCTCTTTAGCAATATTGTTTCCAGAAACATAAAACCAATAAGGAACTTGCATTCCAATAAAATCTAGATAATTAGAAAAAGGCATGTATTCAGAACCAGGTTCAAATTCTGGCACCTCAATCCAGCCACCTTGCAAACTTGCTATTTTTGTTGCATCTAATGCTTTAGAAGCAATACATTCTTTAAAATAAGCTTCAACTGGCTGAAGTTTTGAAGGTAATCTTGCAGGAGCTCTCAAATATAAAAAAGTAAATACAGCTGCTGCTACAATTATTATTGCTATGATAATAAAAAGAGTAACTTGTGCTTTTTTCATCTGTCTCTTTTTTCTTTCTCTTTTGGTTTTTTTGTGCTTTTTTTGTTTTGCTTACTTCTTTTTGTTTTATTTTTCTTATAAAATTTAGTAAAAAGCTTATATAAATTTTATGAATTATCTTTAATGATAATGGAAAGTGGGCCTGCTCGGACTCGAACCGAGGATCTTCGCCGAGTCAAGGCGACGTCGTAACCACTAGACCACAGGCCCATGCCATGAATAAAATAGAAAAGAGCATTTAAAATATTTTTCTAAGCCCAAGCCTAAAAGAAAAGTGTTTTTTATTTTTTTATTTTTTTTAATTTATCTTTTTTATTTTTTTCTTCTTTTTTGATGATCTTCTCGCTTTCTTCTAGAAATCTTTCAGTATGTTTTGGCGTTGCCAAACTTTTCTTTTCTTTTTTTTCTTTTAATTCTTCTTTTTCTTCTTTTCCTTTTAGTTTACTTTTTAACTTTTGGCCCTTGCCCATAACTTTACTTAATTCAAATTCAAGCAAAGGAAACTGCCTGTCTGCATCCCTCACAAGATCACTAAACTTTTTTAATTTGATATGATAAACTGCTTTAGAAACAGCCCCTTTCTCAAAATAATCTTTTTGTAGTTTTTCAATTAAACTTAACAGTGTTTTTTTTCTTAATTTAACTAAATCCATTTTTCTTTTTATTCTATGGATTCTAATTGGTTTCCTGAATATAAAGAATAAAATTGTTATAGCAATTAAAACAGATAAAATAATAATCCAGTTTTCTTTAAAAAATCCTTTAATAGTTTTCCTGCTTGCATCATAAAATGTTATTAGTATTGTTGACCTGGATTCTATCTCTGAGGTTTTATCATAAGTTTGATCAATTAACTTTAAAGCATCTTCATATCTTTCATCAAAAAAAGCCTGTTCTGCTTCCTTAAATAAAACAAATGCTTCAGAAATATTTAATTTTTCTGCTGACTTATTTAACCTAGCTCCAAGTGTAACAAGCTGGTCTAAAGTATCATATGCATCAAATTTAACATCAAATATTTGATTGCATTTTCTAAGAACTCCTTTATAATCTGCTTCTCTTTTTTTTTCATCAAGTGCTAATTGTGCATTAAAAAGCTGATTAGCCTCAATAAAATAATCATTCGGCCTTATAACATTAAATCCATCTTCAACTAATTTTTTAATTATTTTTTGCGATTCAACCAAACAATCAAAAGCTTCTGAACCATTGCCAGATAAATTTATTATTGGTTTTATTAATATTATGTTTAAAGTTTCTATTTGTTCAATTTGTGTTGTTTGATTATTTATTTGGTTAGTTGTTTCATTTGTTTGGTTTGTGAAGTTATCACCACTAACTATGAAAATTGTGAATAAGAGAGTTAATGCTATTAGTAAAAGTAAAAATGCTCTTTTTAATTCATTTTTTTTCATTTTGCCTCTTTTTTATTTTTTATATATATTTTATATATTCTATATCTTTTATACTTATTTAATTTAAAATATAATAAATATTTCTTATTTTTATTCATTTGCTTTTTTATTTTCTAAATAACCTAGACCTCATGCCTTTTTTCATTGCCTCTTTTGCCTCAGTCAAAGCAATCTTTTCCTCAACCTCACTTAATCTGGAAGTAAGGCTGTTCATTTTATTTTTATAAACTGTTGTTCCTATCATTCCTCTTTCAAGATAATCTCTTTGAGTCTTTTTGACTAATTCCATTAGTCTTCTAGATTCATTTAAAAGCCTGACTTTTGCTGGCTTAAAC
>JAUXAK010000014.1 GCA_030619955.1 archaeon
AAAGAACTTAGAAGAACTTTTTAAAAGAATAGCTCAAGTATTGAATGTATATAATCTCTCTTATGAAATTATTCTTGTTGATAGTAATAGTCAAGACAATACTCTTAAGTTAGCAAAAACTTTAGCTAAAAAATATAAATATCCTATAAGGACTTTTAATACATGGAATCTTGATCTTAGTAATTCAGTTGTTTTTGGATTCAGGAAAGCAAGAGGCAGCTTAATTGTAGTTATGGATGCTGATCTGCAACATCCTCCAGAGATGCTGCCTAAAATGTTGCACACTTTAGAAAAGAAAAATGCTGATATTCTTATTGCTTCTAGATTTGTCAAAAGTGCAAGGATTGGTTTTGGTTTTCAAAGACTTTTTGTTTCTAAAGTTTATCGTTTTCTTGCACATCTTTTTGTTCCTAAAATTTTATATATTAAAGACCCTGCAGCTGGCTTTTTTATTTTTAGAAAAAAAATTTTGAAAAATGTAAAGCTTGAACCTATAGGTTTTAAAATTCTTCTTGAGATTCTTGCAAAAGCACGCTATGATAAAAATAAGGTGATAGAAATCCCTTTTTCATTTAAAGAAAGAAAAAAAGGAAAAAGCAAGTTTAATTTTAAACAGACTTTCATTGCTATCAAACATTTACTTAAACTTGCAAGAAGTAAAAAAGAGCATAAAAGGTTTCTAAAATTTTGTACTGTCGGGGCAAGTGGCCTTATTGTGAATGAAGGTTTGCTATGGTTACTTACAGAGTTTGCTGGTCTTTTTTATCTTGTTTCTAGTGTTATTTCTATAGAAGCTTCTATACTCTCTAATTTTATCTTAAATGACTTATGGACTTTTAAGAAAGATAGAAAAGGTAAATTTTTAGCTCGCTTAGGAAAATTTAATCTAGCAAGGATATTTGCCTTGATAATTAATTTCGGAATTTTATGGCTGCTTACAGCTCTTGGTTTGCATTATCTTATTTCAAATCTTGTGGGTATTGTTATAGCAACAATTTTCACATACTTAAGCAGCTTGTGGTGGGTTTGGAAATGAAAAGAAAAGAAATGAAAACTAAAATGAAAAGAAAAAAGAAAACTAAAAAAATAAAAAAAGAATTTCTTTTTATTCTTATTCTTTTGTTAATAGGTTTTTCATTAAGAATTTTTTTAACTACTTGCTATTATTGGGATGAACTTATTTATTTACAACACGCAGAAATTTTGTCTGGCAAAGAAAATAATTATAATGAATTTGATTTTAGACCTCCTCTGTTGTCTATTTTAATAGCAGGACTTTATTCACTTTGGCATAATCCTATTATTGCTAATATATTTGTTAGTTTACTTGCCACTTTTTCAGCTCTTTTTGCATATCTTGCTGCAAAAGAAATGTTCAATATGAAAGTAGCTATGATTGCTGCTATTTTACTGGCTTTTTGGCCAATTCATATTTATGTTTCAAAAACACTTTTAGTACATACAACAGCTATATTTTTTGCACTAGCATCTTTATTTTTTCTTAAAAAAGCTGAAAATAAAAATAAAAAAAATAATAGCTTATTGTTTTTTCTTGCCGGGGTTTTTATTGCTTTTTCTATTTTAACAAGATTCACTTATCTTATTTTGATTCCACTAATTTTAGTAAACATTGTTTTATTCAGGAAAAAGTATGATATTAAGAAAATATTTTATGGAATAACAGGTATGTTAGTTCTTATTCTGCCTTATTTGATCTGGGCTTATGTTAATTATGGAAATGCTTTTCATACATTTAAAACAGCTTCCTTAGTTGTAAGCTGGTCAACAAAACAGCCATGGCATTTTTATTTAACAAATTCTTGGCTACTTCTTGGTTTGGGAGGTGTTGTTGGTCTAGGTTCTTGGATTTTTTTCAAAATTAAGGATAAAAAAATAACTAAAGAAGAGATTTTCTTGTTAGCATGGTTTCTGATTCCATTAGTGTATCTTAGTTTTATGGTGCACAAAGAAGTAAGATTTTTAATGGTGATATTAATACCAACAATCTTTCTTTCATCAGTGGGTTTTAAAAATTTATTTGAGAAAATTAGAAATAAGAAGGTTATTTTACTTTTGTTTCTTGTTATAATTTTAATTCCTCTATTTTCTTTTTTTTATTCCCCTTATATTAGAACTTGTGATTCAGATGCACAAAGGGCTTCGAGCTGGATTATGGAAAATACAGACAAAACAGGCATAATCTATGCACAAGAGGAATTTACAGCTTTGGCATATTACACAGACAGGAAGATTATTCTTGCACCTTTTAATAAAACTAGATTTTTTGATACAACAGCAGATTACATGGCTTATCCAGGTTATTATATTTATTTTGAAAAACAAAATAAAACTGAGACCTTTCCTAAAATACAAGAACTTGAACAAGATTCAAGATTTGATTTAGTTGAAATAATAAAAAATAAAGAGAGAGTTTATATTTATAACTATGAACCTTTAATATGAAAAATCCTTAATTAGAAATCTTTTTCAAAATCTTTTCGAGGATGAAACCCAACATAAATCTTGTCATTTACTATAGTGGTTGGTAAAACTTCAACATGATGCATTTCTTTTAAAGTTTTTACAATTCCTAAACCTAAATCACCATCAATTGAATAAACTTTAATTTTTTCATAACCATATTTATCTGCAAAATATTTTAAAACATAACCCTGCTTTTCAGAATCATCAATGTATTCTGGCTTGTTGCTGTAGAAAAATAGAATTATGATATAATCTTCATTGCATTTTTCAATTCTTTTTTTAATTAATAAATAATGCTGGATTTGTAATAAAGTATAAGGTTTTTTAAGTTCAATTACACTTTCATCATTTTTGCCAAACTGGCCTTCAAGCAATATGAGCCTTGTTTCAAGATTATCTATCCTCTCTCCAATAACATAGAGAAAAGATGTGCCGCAGGGATTATATTCTCCTAATGCACCCTGTAGTTCAAGATCAAGGAATTCTAACCTCATGTTCTCTGTAGTGCTTCTAATGCCACTCATTCTGCCTGATGTAATAGCATAACCAATTAAGATTCCAATAATAAAAAAAAGTGTAGCAAGTGCAAAAGTTGTTAAATATCTATGTCCTATATTGTTAGTGCTTCTGTTGCTGTTTTTCTTATTTTTATTTTTTTTCATCTTTTATAAGTAGAATAAATAATGAATAGGTAATTTATAAAAATTTATGCCTTTAAAATTATATTTTAAATAGATAAGGTTAAAAATCTAAAATGAAGATTAAAGCAAAGCTCTTACTGTTGTGACAATTACATAAGTTAAGATAAACAAGATAAGGGAATGTTTTATTCCATAACGCACTGAACCCTGGCTTAGTTTGCCTATAACAAGTCCAGCAAAGGCAGATTGCACTAAAAGAAGTATAAAAAAAGAACGTTCAATTATCTCAGTGATATTATCACCACCTGCCATTCCACTGCCTGTTATGCCCAGACCAGCACTTTTAACTTCAGTTCCTGTTAATGAGCCTGCAATCAAGGGCATGAATTTGATTTCCACAAAAAGCATTATAACTATAAAAATTAAGAAAATTATGTAGCCCTGAACTATCATCCCATAAACTTTTGCCTGCCTTTCTTTTTTTAAATCTTCTATTTCAGAAACACTTTTTGTAACAGCATCAAGTACACTGCCTATTTCACCACCAGAAGTTTCAGCTTCAATTATAAGTTCAATGCTTCTTGAAATAACCTTGTTTTTTATATCAGCTGCAAAAGTTCTTAGTGCTTGTCTGACTGGAATTGCTAATGCAATTTGGTTTGCCAACTTTTTTATGTTTGGTGTTAAACTTGCATAATCTTTGTCTGATACATTTATAATGCTTCTTGAAATTGGAGTGCCAGCTTTTACACTTCCAACTAAATTTCTGGCAAATTCAAGGAACATTTTTTCTTTTTCCTTCTCACGTCCAGCTTCTGTAATCAAGGAAATTAAAAAAGGCAATACAGAGATAATAATGGCTATGCCTAATAAAACATAAAACAACTTTTTAAATAAAATAAAACCAAGAATTACTATCACAATACCTATAAAAATTGCAATAATATTTATTTTTTTCATCTTTTCTTCTTTGCTTTATTTTTTCTTCTCTTTTAATTTCTTTAATTCTTTTATTTTTCTCTTTATTTTTTGTTTTTTATTTAAGCTTCAGGTTGTGTGAAACGTAAAAATAATAAAAATATGATATTAAGTAAGGCAATTATAACAATGCCTATGTTTGCAATAGCTGAAACACTCATGCCCAGAAAAGTAGTGCCCATTACTGATACTATTGCTAAAAGCAGCATAAAAATTAGGGGGGCAGCTATAAGTAATGCAGTATAAATATCAGAGTACATGCCAATGACAGTGGAATATCTTTCTCGGGAAAGCTTATAATCAAGCAATGTGTTTTTAGCTTTTTCATTTAAATAAAGAGTTAAATTGCCACCTGTTGTTATTGTAGTGGCCATGCCATTAAGCAAGTCAGCAAACTTTCTGCTTGGTGTTGTTTTTGAAACATTTTTTAATGCAGTACTTAAATCATAGCCATAAATATTGATTTGATTTACAATTTTTCTAATTTCAGCACCAACTGCCTCATATTCTTTAGCAAGGGCCATTATAGAAAAGATTCTTGATGGCTCTATTTTACTTGAAGCTATTGCTGCCATGTGGGATATTGCAAAAGGCAGCTCTGCATTTATCTTCCTTTTAGTTGAAGAAACAACACTTGAAGGATAACTTAGAACTAGAAAAAAAGTAATTATTGGCAGAATAACCACAATTAGAATTTTTACCCATATAGTTACAGGCAAAATAAAAGCAGCAAGAGAAAGTATAAAAACAAGAAATGTGAAAAATAAAATCATGGATATGTATGTGCTCAACATATAGGCCATATTTGCTTTGCGCAAATCTTTTTTTACGCTTTTAAAAAAATTTGTTTTTGAAAGTTTTATTGATGTGTTATAAAAAATTTTATTTGAAAAAGAAGCAATAAAAGAGGGTTTAATCAGTTTTACCTCAACCTTTTCTTTTTCTTTAATAATTTTCTTCATCTTTATTTTCTTTAACATCTTTTTTTCAATTCCCAAGTCATGCAAAAAACGTGCTTTGCTTTTTTTGTCTATATAAACAGGGCCTGTGGCAGTTACAATTCTTTCAGTAATTTTTGGTTTGGCCTTTTCTTTAACAATCTTCTTCAAAGATATTTGTATTTCTTTGATAACTGGTGTTACTGACTCATTAAGTAGCACAAGTTGATCAATTAAACCTGGACTTGAACTTTCAATTAAAGTTTTTTCTTCATCTTTAGCTATAGAATAAGATGCTGCAAGTGCAGCTAAATCTTTTAAAATTCTTTTACTTTTTTGTAAATTAGCTTTTATTAAGATTATTTGATTTTGAGACTGGTTTCTTACCATTTTTTATTTTTGACTTTTTATTTTTTTATTTCAGCTCATCTTAATCAAAGTTTTTTTAATCTCATTATTTAAATTTAGTAATTCTTTTTTTAATTGTTCAATCTTCTCTTTATCCTCAAGTCTAAGAGCTTGTTCAAGGGAAAAAGCAGCTTCTTGTGATGATAAAACAAGCTGCATTAGAAAAGTTATTTTATCTTGAGATATCATTCTAAACTTTTTTTAATTTTTTCTTTCTTTTTCTTCTGTTCTGCTTCTTTCTATTTTTTTCTGCTTATCCTTCTTTTTCTTACTTCTCTAGCTTCTCTTGGCAGATATTTAGCAAGCACTGCTGTAGGATTTTTATAATAATCATTTATTATCTTTTGTACTGTTGCAAAATCATAAACACGGTTTTTATAAAGGGTAAAAAGTAATTTTGTTCTAAGTTCAAATTCTTTAACTAGTTGTTCCCTTGTTAAACCATATCTTTTACATATTTTTTCAAAAACCTTGCTTTCAGTTTTAAAATAAAAATTATCTTCAGATGGATTCCAAACAAAAGGTGTGTTTGTTACAGCTATTCCTTCTGATGTAACATCAATTATCTCAATAATCTCTCGCAAACGTCTTGTTTCTTGTTTATCTACAATAGCATGAGTCATGACTACAATAGCATCTAAAACATTAACAAGAGCAGGATTTAACTCAATGGGGGGTGTTTCTAAACGTCTGATTACAGTTTCAACTGAGTCAGCATGCATTGTGCTCAAACTTGGATGGCCTGCTGCCATTCCCTGAAACATTACAAAAGCTTCTTTGCCCCTGACTTCTCCGACAATAACATAATCAGGATTTTGTCTAAAAGATTCTTTAAGCAAAGTAAACATGTCTATTGCACCTGCTCCTGCAAGACCAGCTCGAGCTACACTTGGAAGCCAATTTTCTCTTGGTAAACTAAGCTCTCTAGTGTCTTCTATTGATACAACCCTAGCTTCAGGTGGAATAAAAAAAGCCAATGCATTTAACATTGAGGTTTTTCCACTGCCAGTTCCTCCTGTGACAAGCACATTACATTTATACTGCATAAGTAACCAAAAATATGCAAGCATTTCAGGACTTAGAGTATTCATACTAATAAGCTGAACAGGTGTCCAAGGAACTTTTGTAAATTTTCTTATTGTAAAAGTAGGCCCTCTTGATGTTATTTCAGTTGTGTATGTTGCATTCACTCTAGATCCATCAGGAAGTGTGCCATCAAGCAAAGGAGTGGCATAAGAAACATATCTACCACATCTTTGAGCAAGTTTTTCAACAAAGCTTGCTAATCCTTTCATGTCTTTATAAACAAGATTAGTTCTCATATTCCTGTATAAGCGGTGAACAATATAAACAGGTGTATTAATACCATTACATTCTATGTCTTCAATAAAAAAATCTCTGAGCAAGGATTCAATTTCATTTAAGCCTATAAAATCACGATAAAGATAATAAAAAATTCTAGAATAACTTTCTTCACTTAGACTTCTGCATAGTTCACTTAAAAGCAGCTTGGCCATTTTATCAATATACTCAAGCAAAGCTTCTTGTGTTTTTTCAACAACAGCCCCTAAATTAATAAGTTCCAGCATTCCTGCTTTAATTTCTTTGAGTGTTCTAGATTCAAAGCTATTTAACAAAGGCTCTTCAATATCATAAACAACTTCTCCGATTTTAGCATCCCAGTGAATATGAGCAGTAACAAAAGGATCAATCAAAACATAACGTAAATTTATTTTTGTTTTATTCTCTATTTTATGCAGAGGAGGAATTTCAGGAAGTATATTAATAGGAGGATGCTCAACTCTTGCTTTTGGTGCTGTAGGCGGTAATGGTAATGGCATTTTTCTTTTTTATTTAACCTCTTTTTTGTTTTTATTTTTCAGTTTTCAATTTTTTCTTTATTGCAATGTAAAATATATATTCAAAAAGAAGAATGATATTTAAATTTAACGAAAATCATCGAGAAGTTTTATCTCTTGATTTATACATCTCAAGCCATTCTTTAGATAAAGGCCAGCTTTCAAATTTTTCACATGGAAACTTACTACAGTCTTTAGAACACACATCAATTTTGTTGTTGACAGCACATTCAAGTACAGGACAATTAGCATTTATACTTTTTAAAAATTCTACATGCTCCTTTGTTTTATCACAGCATTTACAAATTCCTTTAACAAACAAGCCGCAAGTCTCACAACAAATACCACAAGATCCTACTTTCATTTTTTATTTTCTTTGTTCTCCTTTTTTCTTCCTTACCCATCCAAGTTTTTTAGCTGTTCTGCCGAGCTTGAATGACTTGCGGCATTTGCTGCTGCAAAAATACATTAATCTGCCTTCAGCTGTCACGAAAATAATACCCTTGCCAGGTTCAATATTTTTTGAACAAAAAGAGCATTTTGCCATTTTATTTCTTATGTAAAAGCTCCTTTCATAACTTTTGTTCTGATTCTTCTTGCTTCAATCTGAGTTTCTTTTAATATTAAAATATCTTTCAACCTGACAGGACCTTTAACATTTCTTCTTATAAGTTTACCTTTATCAAGACCTTGCATTACTCTGACTCTGACTTGCGTTAGCTCTCCACGAAAACCTGTTCTGCCGCTGATTTCTTCAACAACAGCTGGCACAACAATGCCTTTTTCTTTGGCTTTTTTTCCTTTTGCTTTTTCTACTTCTCTTCTTTCTCGAGGTTTGTTTGTATCCATCTTAATTTATAAAGATTATTCTTTGATTTTATCAATCTATTATTTATCTTTACTTTTTCTCTTTAGTAGTTTCCTTAGCTTCTTTAACTTCTTTCTTTTCCTTTGCTGTTTCTTTTGCAGGTGCTTTTTCAGCAGTTTTTGTTATTTTTGTTGCTTTCTTTGTTTTTTCAAGACTTGCTATCTGAGATGCTGCATCACCAGGTTCGATTATAACAGCGCTTGAGGTAGCAATATTTATTCCAACTGCCACACCTAGCTTTTTCTTACTGTCTGCTGTTGTATAAGCAATTCCTTTTTCATTGCACAACAAAGGCAAATGTTGTGTTATTTCTTTAGGCTGGACATCTTCAGCTATAATAACAAGCTTTGCTGTTCCCCTTTCAATTGCTTTAGTAACTTCATTAGTTCCTTTCTCGATTTTTCCTGTTTTTCTTGCTAATTCTACTATTTCATATACAGAAACCATTTTTATTTTTTTACCTCCCTCATCAGCATTTAGCTTTGGTCATATGGTTTTTACAAATTTGTCTATATAAGTTTAAAAATCTTGTGTTTTTTATATTTTTTATATTTTTGATATGTCTCTTAAAAAATTATTTTTCAACACAAGAAAGAATATAAATGTTCTATCTTTTCAAAGTTGAAGATAAAATAAAATTTTTTAAAAATGAAAATAGAGAAAAAGAAAATTGGTGATAAAGAAATATGGCCTTTTACAATTCCTTCTGGAATTATAACAACAAAAATCTCAGCTCTTGAAAAAATTGCACAACAAGTTCCAGAATTAGGAATTCTGACAACTAAAAGCATTGGGCCAGAGCCAAGAATAGGAAACAGAGAACCTATTTTTGCACAGCATTCTGCTGGTTGTTTTATTAATGCAGTTGGCTTGGAAAATCCAGGAGCATTAGCATTTGCCAAAAAACTTTCTTCTGCTAATCTACCGAAAGATAAATTTTTACTTGCTTCTATTTTTGGCAAAAATACAGGGGAGTTTGTTTATGTAGCTAAAATATTGGAGAGTTTGGTAGATGGTTTTGAACTAAACTTGTCATGCCCTCATGCAGAGGGATATGGCATGCAACTTGGACAAGATCCTAAACTTGTTTATCAAATTGTTAAAGAGGCTGTTAAATTTAACAAACTTGTATTTGCAAAACTAAGTCCTATTCCAAATATTGCAGAAGTAGCTGAAGCTGCCATGAAAGCAGGTGCTTATGGAATAACTGCAATAAATACAGTGCCAGGCTCATACATATTTGATGGTTATTATGTTTTAAGTAATAAAATTGGCGGTTTGTCAGGAAAAGGTATAGTGCCAGTTGGGATTAAATGTGTTAAAGATATTACAGATAAATTAGGAAGCATTCCAATAATAGCTTGCGGAGGAATTAGCAATGCTTTAGATGTTAAAGCTTATGACAAGGTTGGAGCATCTTTCTTTGGAATTGGAAGCTGTTTAATTGGAATGACAGAAGATAATTTAAGATTATATTTCTCAGCCCTGCTTGAGGATCTTGCTAGAGGAACAAACAATGCAGTTAATTTGCTAAAGACTGTTGACATGAGATATAAAAAATTTAAAGTTAGTAAGAAAATTGATTTAGCTAGTGATTTGCACTTACTAAAAATGAATAATTCATTAAATGCAAAAGCTGGACAGTTTGTTTTTGCATGGATTCCTGAAAAAGGTGAAAAACCTTTTTCTGTTCTTGATACTGAACCATTAACAATTGGTTTTTTGCAAAGAGGATGTTTTACAAAAGAATTAGCTGATTTAAAAGAAAATGATGTATTGTATTTTAGAGGCCCTTATGGACAAGGACTAAATGAAATTGAAATTCCAGAAAATAAAAAAATTGTTTTAGCTGGTGGTGGCTCTGGGATTTTTGGAATTTGTTTGTTTGCAAAGCAAATAGCAATAAATAAAAATAATCTTGAAATATTCTTAGGTGCAAAAAACAAAGAACATGTTCCTCTCTTAAATGAATTTAAGAAGTATGGCAAAGTGCATGTTTCAACAGAAGATGGCTCAGAAGGAGAAAAAGGATTTGTGTCTTATTTACTAAAGAGATATTTATCTAAAGGAGATTATTTCTATAATTGCGGTCCAAGAGAAATGGTTAAAACTGTTGTAGAAATTGAGAAAAAATTCACAAAGCCTGAAAATATATATTCTTCGATAGAGTATATGACAAAATGTGGTGTTGGTGTTTGTGGCAGTTGCGCAGATGAAAAAGGTAGAAGAACTTGTGTTGAGGGTCCTTTCATGAAATTAAAATAAATGTTTCTAAATTTGATTTTTTTTGCCTATCAAAAGTTATTTAAATTATTTTACGTTTCTTAAACTATGAAGAATAGAAAAAATAAAAGAGGCCAGGTTAGTTTATTTATAATCATGGCAATAATACTATCAATAATCATACTTTTTATTGTTGCTGTTAATTATAGTACCGCAGATTCAATAAATGAATTAAATATTAATGATACAGAAACAGATACAAAAACAGGTATAACCGAACAAGTTACTCCAATTGATACACAAACTACTCAGACTATTTTTGTTAAACTTAATTATTCTGTTGATAATTTAAAAGTATAACAATGGGAAAATTATGATTTAATTACATTACCTAATTTATTATCATATGAAGAACCTGGAGAACCAATTATTCCCTTTGAAACTATAAAAATATTGCTTCCCTTTAATCAAAAAATTAAAGATATTCAAGTAATAGGATTATCAAAACAATATTTAGATAAAGAATATAATTTAAAACC
>JAUXAK010000035.1 GCA_030619955.1 archaeon
GACAATCTTTCCTCTAAAAAATAAGGATCTATTTCCTCAAAGGTTTTTGGTTTTTGCCTATAAACTTCTCTACGAATTTTTGATAGTGTTCTATCTGCTAATTCTAAACTATTCATTTTGCCAACTTTTTTTCTAATAAATAATCCAAATAATCCCATTTTAATTTTTAAGTAATTGCTCTTTTTTAAGCATTATTATATTATAAACAATATATCAAGGACAATATTGTGCTCTTAAGAAAAATCCAAGCGCCCGGACCGAGTGGTTAGGATTAGTATAACGCCCTTATTGTTTTATAAGAATTTCAAATCTTTTAAAACTTTTCTTTTTAGAAACTATGGAAAACCCTAGGAAGGACAGCCATAGATTTTTGTTATAAATTAATTTTACAAAATCCAAACGCCTGGACCGAGACATCAAGCAGGTTTAAAACACTTACAAATCAGTGAGCCTATGGACTTAAAGTAACGATTAGCTAGGCCATTCATCATAAAATGCTTCAGCTTTCACGTATCCTAAAATTGGAAGAGTTTTATTCCCTACTCCAAATTGAACATCCCCTTCAGCATTTCTTCTAATATCATATATTCTTATAAGGCATGCTCCGAAAGGACTTAACCAAGGAGCTTCTACACCAACATCAAGAACTAATGATTCTCCTTCAACTTTGATTGTTCTTTCGCTTTTAGGAAATTCTTGAAAATGGCCTAATTGTTTTTTTAAGTTAATGTATTTTTTAGTATTCTTAGATTCCAACGCATCGTTTAGCTCAGATGTCAGTTTTTCTAATTCTTTAACTATTGGCATTTTAATTTCCTCAGAATTTTAACTGATTTATTCTTTTTAAGAATTATTGTATTAACCTTCCAACTTTCTCATCAGAAAGAGCTCTGAACAGAAATGTTAGACGCCCGGACCGAGATTCGAACTCGGGTCAGAGCCTCGACAGGGCTCAATGCTAACCACTACACCATCCGGGCATAATTTATATAGAAGATAGAAATTTTTAAAGCTTTCTTATTTAACAGAAAAAAATCTAAACATAGAAATAGGTTTCTAAATAATGATTATTAGAATTAATTTATTTGAACTACTAATACTAATAGCTTTTGTACAAATAATCATATTTTCTTTGAAATTTAATTATCTATATTTAACTACTTCTTATTTTTCTTTTTATGAAAAGGTTTGAAATGGTCTACTACAAGTTCGCTGATTACTGCAAAAGGTATTGCCACTAATGTTACAATTCCAATAACTTCCCATGTTATTAATGTTCCAGTTGATGCACTTACTGCTATTAAATCTTCAGCTATTCCCATTACCACACCTATTATAAAAAATTCTAAAAGTCTGCCTCTTTTCATTTTTTATTTGTCTCCTTACTTTTTTACTCTTTTACTCTCCTTCTTTTAAATATGAATATGCACTATATGAAGCTATAGCACCATCACTAGCTGCTGTTATAATCTGTCTTAATGGCTTTACAATACAATCACCAGCTGCAAAAGCACCTTTTATACTTGTTTCCATTAATTGATTTGTTAAAATAAATCCTTCTTTATTTGTCTTGATGCTTAATTTTTTTGCTAAATAACTAAGTGGTATAAAACCAATTTCAATAAAAACACCTTGCAAAACAATTTTTTTGTTTTCTTTGCTTTTTTTGTTATTAAGCATGATGCTTTCAACAAAGTTCTTTCCTTGAATAGCTTTAATTTCTGTATTGTAAATTATTTTAATTTTTTTATTTTTTTTAAGTTGTTCAATTCTTAAAGGCTCTGCCCCAAGTTCCTTGCCCCTATAAATAACATAAACTTTTTTTGCATATTCAGCAAGCAATAAGGCTGACATAACAGCGGCATTGCTTCCTCCAACAACAGCCACAATTTTGTTTTTAAAAAATGGAGTATCGCATGTTGCACAATAACTTACACCTTTACCCAAAAATTTATCTTCATTAGGCAAATTTAATTTTTTTCTTTCAGTTCCAAGTGCAAGAATTATTGTCTTAGCTTCATATTTTTTATTATGAGTTGAAACAATGAAATTATTTTTTTCTTTTTTCTCTTTTATTTTAGTAATATCAATTACTTTTTCTTCTGATATTTTAATGCCAAGACTTTTAACCTGTTCTTGCATTTTTTTCATCAGCTCTTGTCCTGAAATTAATTTAAAACCAGGATAATTCTCAATTTTATAAGCATGAACTGCCTGTCCACCTAATTCTTTTCCAAATACAATTGTTTTTAGCTTATATCTGGTTGCATAAATTGCAGATGCTAAGCCAGCAGGACCTGCACCAATAATTATTAAATCATATTGCATTTTATTTGAATATTGTGGCTAAGCCATCTTTTTTAATTTTTTGTAAAAGTTTTTGTGGCAAGGTTTCTAAAAATATTTTACTTCTAAAATGCTCTTTAAGCACATTTTCTAGAAAATCTGCTATGGTTGTGTCAGAACTTATTAAAAAAGGATAGCCAAAATGAACATCAACACCAAGACTTGCAAAGAAAAAACCTATGGCAATAGCTTTTTCAGTTATTGGCATTGGACATGAAATAAGAAAAGGCATGTCTGTTATTTCATGTTTGCAAAGCTCTGCAATTCTTTTAAAAGTTTCAGCTATTCTTGAATTATTAACACAAGAACCAAGATGGAAAAATTTTTTACCATCAAGCAAACCTTCCTGGCCTAGTTTAAAAGCCATGCATCCTGTTGTTAAAAAAATATAATCTTTACTTAATTTTTTGTAGAAAGAAATCCAATTTTCTTTCACTCTTGGATTTGCACAGCCTATTACACCTATGATGCCCTTTATTTTTCTTTTCTTAATTTTTTCTGCAATCTCTTTTAATGGCAATGAATCTGGAGTAAAACCAATTACAACTTTCTTTTTACTTTTCTTTTTTTCAATTTTTATTTCTTTTGTTTTTCTATTTTTTCTGTTTTTTCGAGCAATTGCAATTATCTTTTTTGCAATTTCTTGAGCAGATTTTTTATTTTTAATTGGAAAATGTAAAGTATTGGGAATTTTGCATAATTCATTTGTTGTTATAAGTTTTGTATGATAGCATTCACACAAATCAGCTAAAGAAGGCATAATACACTGAATATCTACTGCCATAACTTCAATCACTCCTGTAGCTATAACATCTTCTTGCAATACAAAATTTGCAGCTAAAGGAATTCCATGTCTTGCTAAAACAGAAGCACCAGTGCAACAAACACCAATAAGATTAATATCTTTGTTATTTGGCTTTTTTATTTCTGCTACAAGACTTTCAGCAAGCATTGGCTCATGACCATGGACTGCTATATTTATTTTATCTGTCTTAATAACACCAAGATCAAGTTCAGCAGTTTTTGGTTTTGGCTTATTAAAAACAAAATCTTCAAGTTCTGTTGCAAGATACATGCCATAATAACCATCTATGATTCCAAGTTTCATAGTCCACTTCATAATATCCTGATAATCTGCATCAACTCCCATTGTTGACAAGTGCAGAGCTTCACTTATATCTTTAAAATGTTCAAAATGTATTTTAGGCACAATTCCTAATTTGCTCCATAATTTGTATAAATAATGTGGGGATTTCTTTTTAATATAGTCTTTAGGATATTTCTTTTTTAGATAATTTAAAAAATGAAAAGCATGGCCGCAATGTGCTGATGTGCCTCCTGCAACAAACCTTAGAATGTTACGAGCCACAATAACATCCTGAGAAGCACCACAAACACCTTTTATGTCTTTACTAACAACACGGCAAGGACCCATTAAGCATATTTTACAACATTTTCCTTGTAATCCTATAGGGCAAGGCTGTAAAGATATTCTTTCATGAATTGTAGTTATTTTATTTTTCTTTGCCATTTTCTAAATAATCATTAATTTAGCAATAATTCCTAGGCCATAACAAGCAACAGAAGCTATGACTGCAATTATAAGATATTCAAAAATTAGTTTAAGTTTCTTTCCTTTTCTTATTTTACCAATATAATAACCAAGACAAGTTATACATAATAAACCTACAACTGCTGAAACAATTAATGCTATATTCAATCTGAACATTATTATAGGAATGGTTAGGAGAATGACAGCTAAAAGAGTAAAAATAAAACAAAATACTGTTGAACTAATTACTTCCTTTGGCTTATGATAAATTTTCTTGTTTTTAACTTCTGCTTCTTCAGAAACATGCATTCCAGCTGCATTTGCAAAAGCATCTGCTAAACCTGCGACAAGCAGGCCAACTAGTAAAATTCTCTTATCACCAATATTACTTAAACCAAAGATAACTCCAAGCATCATTACTATTCCTTCCATAGCACCAAATGCTGCTCCTTGAAACCCTTCTTTTAAATTCACTTTTTCCTCTTTTTTTGACATTTTTATTTAAATTTTAAAGTGCTGCTAAAAATCTTTATCCTAACAAGTTTATAGCAAAAGCAGAAATCCAACCAACCCCTTGTGCAACAATTAGGAATATAATTACTATTAAAACTATTATCAAAATTATTTTTATGACCATACTTGCTACTTTAAATAAGAAAAATAAGATTACTAATGCAATCAGTATTGCTATCAACATGAACAAGTCTATCATTTTTTATTTATTTTTTAATTTTTTATCTTATTTTATTTTTAATGCTTTTTTTAATTTATTAATATCAAAACCTACAATTATTTCATCATTAATTTCAGTTACAGGAACACCCATCTGTCCTGATTTCTTGACCATTTCTTGAGCAACTTCCATGTTTTGACTAACATCAATATCTTCAAACTCTATTTTATGCTCTTTTAGCCAATGCTTAAGCTTATCACACCATGGACAGGTTGATGTTGAATATACTTTAATTTTCATTTTTTTGTTTTGAATTTTGATTTATTTTGAATTTTGATTTATTTTACAAAAATTTTCAAAGCTTCTGTCATAACTTGCTTCATCTTTTTTTGAGAAGAAACAAGCTGGAAGCTCTTTTCTTGCAAGATGATAGGCAATACATTCACAACATAATCCTTTTCTAGAGCAAGGATAAGTACAGTTACATTTTTTTAAATTTTTTTGCTTATTAAGGCACTCTGCCATTTTTCTTTCCTCTT
>JAUXAK010000046.1 GCA_030619955.1 archaeon
ATAGTAACAAATTACAAAGTTAAGAAAGGAAAAATAAAAATAATTTCTTAAAATGGCATTTTTACTAGGAGTAAACTATTGGCCAAGAAAAAAAGCAATGTATTGGTGGAAATACTTTGACAAGCAAGAAGTGCAAAAAGATTTTGAACAAATCAAGAGCCTTGGCTTTACACTTGTTAGGATTTTTTTGATATGGGAAGATTTTCAACCAAATCCTAATCAAATAAGTAATAAAGCACTAAAAAATCTTAAAGCAGTTGTTGAATGTGCTGCAAAAAATAACTTAAAGCTTATTCCTACTTTTTTTACAGGCCATATGTCAGGCATTAATTGGATTCCAGACTGGGCACTTGATAGAAAAGGAAAATCTTCAAGATTTTCAATCAGCAAACAAAAAATAAGCTATTTTAAAATAAAAAACATTTTTGAAGACAACCTAATGTTAAAAGCCCAGCTTTTACAGATAAAAAAAGTAGTTTCAAAATTCCATGGAAGTAAGGCAATTTTTGCATGGGATTTGTCAAATCAATTTTATCATCTAGAAGTTAAAAGTTCTGCAATGGCAGTAAAAAAATGGTGTTCTTTGCTTACTAAAGAAATAAAAAAATATGATTCAAAAGCAAAGGTTACTTGTGGTGCTTCTGATTTAAGATGGGAAATAACAAATCCAAAAAATTTTTTATCTAATGATTTTATTTGTGTTCATTCTTATTTTCCAATACATAACAAAAAAGAAGCTGATGAATTGATTAATGCAGGAATCCCAAGTAGAGAATGCAAAAAAGTAAAAAGCTTAATAAAAAAGCCAGTATTGCTTGAAGAATTTGGATTTCCAACAGCAAAAGGTCACTCAACTCAAACAATTAAGATTAAGGCACCAGATAAAACCTTTGAGTGTTTGTTGCTTAGTGAGAAAGTTGTAGCTAGATATTATGAAAAAATTTTGTCAAGCTTGCCAAGCATTTGCTTTGGTGCGCTTGCATGGTGTTGGTCTGATTATGCAAAAGAGCTATGGAAAAAGCCACCTTTTAATACCTATGTTCATGAAAGATATTTTGGTATTACAAAAGCTGATGGAAGTCTAAAACCTGCAGCAAAAACAATAAATAAATTTGCCAGAAAAATAAATTTGAAAAAATAAAATAAAATGAAATATGAAACAAAATGCATTATTTTTACTGACTTGGATGGAACACTTCTTGATAAAAATTATAATTACAAAAAGGCAAAGCTTGCTTTAAAATTAATAAAAAAGAAAAAAGTCCCCTTAGTATTTTGTACAAGCAAGACAAGAGCAGAAATAGAAGAATACAGAAAGCGACTTCATAACTCAGATCCTTTTATAGTTGAGAATGGTGGAGCGATTTTTATTCCAAAGCAAGTTATAAATAAAAATTTAATTAAAAAAACAAGTTTTTCTTTTAAATCTAAGAAAGGTTATTATGTTATTGAGCTAGGCGCACCATATTCTAAACTTATTAGAGTTTTCAAAAAAATCAAGAAAAAGTTTAATGTCAAAGGTTTTAGTGATATGTCTGTAAAAACTATTGCAAAAGATGCAAAACTGCCTTTAAATGAAGCAAAACTTGCTAAAAAGAGGGAGTATGAAGAACCATTCAAAATTTTGGATAAAAATAAAAAAAAGATTATAGATATGATTAAAATAAACAAACTTAGGTTTATAGAAGGAACAAGATATTATCATTTAACTAGTAAAAATGATAAAGGAAAAGCAGTCAGAATTCTTATTAAGTTATATAAGGAAAAATACAAAAACAAGATAAAGAGCATAGCATTAGGAGATTCTTATAATGATTATCCTATGCTAAATGTAGTTAACAAACCTTTTTTGATTCAGAGGTTTGATAGTAGCTGGGCTAAAAAAGCAAGTAGGAAATTTATTAAAGTTAGAGGAATTGCTTCTATTGGGTGGAACAAAGCAATTTTAGGAGAACTAAAAAAATAAAAAGTAAAAATAAAAGAATAAATAAAATGAGTAAAAGAGGTTTTTCAATAAAAAAAGCAGAACAGCTTTATACTCAATCAATAAAAGTGCTTAAAAAAGTACAGCTTAAAAATGGCGGTTGTCTTGCTTCTCCTATTGGCGAGAGATATCCATATGTTTATCCAAGAGACAACTCTATTTGTATTCTTGCTTTTATAGTAATGGGTTTAAAAGAGAGGGCAAGAAAGGCAATTTCATTTGCATTCAAATGCCAACTTGAAAGCGGTGCTTTTCCTCAGCGTTATGACATACATGGTAAGGATGCTTCTTACAAACCAATTCAAATTGATGGAACAGCTCTTACTTTATATGCTTTTGCAAAATATGTTAAAACATTTAATGACATTGCATTTGCAAAATCTAACTGGAATATAATAAAAAAAGCAGTTTCTTATATAAAAAATAATATTTTCAAAGAAAAGAATCTTATTTTTACACCTAACTCAATTCATGAATTTCCACCTACTGAGCAAGGACTTGAAATATGGGCAAATTGTGCTTGTTGCGCTGCTTTAAAAGAACTTTCTGAAATAGCAAAACTTCTTAAAATAAAAACAAAAGAAAAAAATGATCATAATAAACTTGCATGCACAATAAAAAATAATATCTTAAAATATATGTGGAACAGCAGAATAAAAAGTTTTGTAAAAAACATAAGGATAAAAGAAAGCTCTTCTGTTAAGTTAGAGCCTGATGTTGCAGAATATGCTGTTGGTTATTTTAATATTTTGCAAGAAAATGATGAAAAAGTTAAACTTACAATTAAAAGAATTGAAAAAACATTATGGAATAAGGAGTTAGGAGGTATTTGCAGGTATCAAAAAAGAGAAGGCAGACATAATGGCGGCTATGGGCCCTGGCCTCATTTTACATTAATGATAGCTCAGTATTATATAAAACTAAAAAACAAAAAGAAAGCAGAAAAATATCTTAACTGGATTTTGAAGATAGCTTATAAAAATTTGCTTCCTGAACATATTTCAACAGTCAAAGAATTTAATGAATATTTAACAGATTTCACAGAAGCTGGCTTAATGAGAAAAGACAGGATGATAATGGTTGAGAATGCAAAAAAACATCCAATGTTTAAAAAAGGTATTGCTTATATAACTCTGCCTTTAGCATGGCCTCATGCGGAATTTATTAGAACATGGAATTTATATAAAGAAAAGTTTAAATAAAAATAAAAACAACTTAAAATAGAACAAAGAATAAACAAAAAAATGGAATTAAAAGAGTGGATTAAAAAAAACTATAACAAAAAATTTGCAATAAGATTAAAAGACATGCAAAACTTTTTTTCAGATCAAAAAGCTGTGAAAAAAAGATTAAAACAAAATCCCTTGATTTATACTGTTTTTAGAAAGCAAGAAAAAGGAACAAATTATAGTATAACTTTTATTGAGCCAGGAAAGATTGGAAAAGAACATTTTATGACAAGAGGCCATTATCATGTAAAATTTTATCCTGAAATTTATGTTTTATTAAAAGGTAAGGGCTTGCTTTTAATTCAAAATAAAAAACTCGAAGCTATAAAGCTAAAAGAAAATAAAATTTATTATCTAGCTCCAGGATTTGCCCATAGAACAATTAATTTAGGGAATACAAAACTAGAAATTCTCACAATAGAATCAAGCAAGGCGGGTCATACTTATAAAGAAATAGAAAAAAAAGGTTTTAGGAAGAAGTTTTAAAAAAATAGGGAAAAAAATGAAATATATTCTTGCTTTAGATGTTGGCGGAACTAAAATAGC
>JAUXAK010000006.1 GCA_030619955.1 archaeon
GCAAATGCCTTAAATGTGGTGGAAGAATTATTTTTACTATTGCTGAAGGTTCTATAATCAAGTATCTTGAGCCAGCAATACAGCTTGCAGCAAAATACAATGTGCCAAGTTATGTAAAACAAAGTCTTAATCTTGTAAAGAGTGCAATAGAAAGCATCTTTGGAAGAGAAACAGAAAAACAACAAGAGCTTAAGCAGTGGTTTTAATTTTAACATGAAAGAAAAAATTGAGGTAAAGGTTAGAAAATTTTTATTTATAAGTATTTATCCTTTCTATGATATATTTTTTAATTTATATCAGATACCACAAAATTACAGGATTTTGCTAATTTTAATTTAAATAATAAAAATTCCTCTTGTATTTACTACAATCCCTTTGTTTGTAATTTCAAAAGGAAAAGTCTTCTGCGGGATTTTAGTGCCCCTCATTTTTAGTATTTCTAAACCTCTTTTTCTTATTCCCTTTCTTTTTGCATGATATAAAATAATAATACTGTCAACTTCAAACCCAAGTTCAGAGAAAATTTTTTCTTCTTCAATTACTTGGGCAGTAAGTAAGGCTGTGCAATTCCATTTGTTAATTAATTCAAATAAGAAAAGTGCTGCTTCTCTTCTTGCAAGTTCATCTTTGTAAAGCAGAACAAAAGAACTTATAGAATCTATAACAATCCTCCTGGCCTTTATTTTTTCAATTATGCTTTCTATTTCACCACCACCTTCTGTTATGATTCTTTTTACTTGTTCTGGTGTATATTCAAAAAAAACAAACTTGTTTTCTTTCTCATATTTTTCTAGGTCCAAGCCAAAAGAGAGCATGTCACTATAAGTCTTGTCTTTTTTTTCTTCAAATGTTATATAAACGCCTTTTTCACCTTTTTTTATCCCATCAATAAGAAATTGCATTGCCATTATTGTTTTACCACTGCCAGCCCCACCAATTACAAGGTTAATACTTTTTTCTTTAAAACCACCCACTAGTTTATTTAAGCTAGCTATACCTGTGCTAACTCTGCTGACTCCACTTTTTCTGCTTTTCATTTTAAAGAAAAAGGCAATTGTTTTGTATAAATGTTTATTCCTTTTTTTTCTATTTTAAAAGGATAGATGTTCATGAGATGGTCTTGGCCCCTCATTTTTAATACTGTAGCACACCTTTCAAATGTCGCGCCCTTTCTTATTTTTGTTAGTAATATCATGCCGTCAAATAAAAAATCCTGTGGTTTGTATTCTATAACTATGTCATGGACATTAGTTTGTGTTATTGTAACAAGGGTCACTTTTGCTTCTTTCATTGCAGTTAAAAAATGTAAAAAACTTTTTCTAAATTCAATTTCAGAAGTGGCAGTGTATTCAAAGAGCGTGATATTATCAAGTATAACTCTTTTTATTTTTTTCTTTTTAATAATTTCTAAGGGTGTAGCAATAGAAATTGGTTTTTTTGGTGTTTCTTTTATAAAGGTAATCAAACCTTTTTTCTCAAATTTATCAAATTCTAAGCCAATGCTTTTTGCCTCCCTTTTTACATTTTCTATAGATTCATCAGTAATTATAAACAAACAAGATTCGCCATTTTTACAGCCTTCATAAGCAAATTGTAAAGCAAAAATACTTTTTCCACTTCCAGGCCCGCCAGTTACAGCAATTGTTGAACCCTCTAAAAAGCCTCCCTTAAGAATTTCATCTAACCCTGGAATACCGCTTTTTATCATCTTTATCATTATTTGAAAAAAAATCTTATATATAAAAAACTTTCTACAACCTTATTTTTTCCTATTTCAGAAATCTTTATATAGTTTTGAACTTTCTTATTTTTTATGAAAGTAAAAGAGGCTTTTACAAAAATCAACAAACTTGATGAATATGTTGCACTTGCAATAGTTGATGCTAAAAAATATCAAAGAACAAATATAGAACTTATAAAAAGTTTTGTTAAGAAAAAAATCCCTGGTGTATATGTAACTTTAAGTAAGCCTTACGAAACTTTAGTCAAAATCTTTAAGCAAGAGGGGATTGACACTGAAATGATAATATTTATTGATGCTGTAACAAAAACTGTTGGTGGTGTGGAAAAAAAAGGCAATTGTCTTTTTATTGGCTCTCCAGAAAATCTTAGTGATATAGGCATTGCAATGGATCAAGCAGTCAAAGCAATAGAAAAAGAAAAATTTGTTTTTTTTGATTCTTTAAGTGTCCTGCTTATCTACAATGATTCTACAAGTGTTGCAAAGTTTGTCCATTTCCTTGCTAGTAAGATGAGGGTGTGGAAAGTTAAAGGAATAATAATAAACTTAAAAAGAAAAGAAGACGAAAAATTAATAAAAGAAATAATCCAATTTTGTGATATAAGGCTTGATATAAAATGAAATTTGCTGAAATTTTGTGGATTCTTGCAATAATCTTAGGCATAGTTGCAATTTTTAGTATAGTTCCTATAGAAATAGCATTAAATGCTTTTGTAATATCAACTGCTATTTTTGCTTTAATATGGGTGCATATAGCTAAAAAAAATCTTTCAAAAGGTTCAAATCTAGCTGTATTTGCTTTTTATTTATTTTTATCTATTATGTTTTTCCTACTTTCTTCAATATCTCAGCTAATAATCCAGATTTTTCCATCTTTTATTTTAACATGGTTTTCTTATATTTTTCTGACAATTGCATATTTATTACTTGTAGTTTCTGCTTATAAATTAATGAAAATAGGAAAAGAATTTGGTTTTGCGCCAGAAACAGAAAAAATGAAAAAATATTTAAAAAGAAGACTTAAAGAAAAAAAGTAAAAATATTTTTTATAATCATTCTAACAAGAAAGAACAAGCCAATACTGCAGACTAATAACATTGGGAGATATTTTAAACCTTCTTTTAGCTCACCCTTTTTTATTGTTCCAAGAATTAAAGAGCCAAAGGTACATAATGTTGTTAATACAGCAAGAATAAAATACATGATAAAAGACTGCTCTATCTGTGGTTTAGTAATTTGTATTGGGATTGTCATGTCTGTTGGTATTTCAATTAATGAAAGCTGTTTTGTTACTATTTCTGCTAAGAATGAAGAAAGCCCAAATAATAACGGTGCAGCAAAACAAATAGCAACTGAAATAAAAATAAAATACATAAAGACACTTACCCTTATTTTTGCTTCCACTATTTCTTCGTTTCTTAGATTTTGGGCAGTTTGACTAAGTAATGATGCAAGTTCACCACCAGATTTAATACCAGATATAATCAATTGAATTGTTTTAGCAAATTTTTCACTTTTTATTTTTTTTGTCATGTCTAACATGGCACTTGTTATGCTTTTTCCGCTTGCTATCTTTTTTCCCACTAGTGTAAGTTCTTCAGAAAAATAACCAAACTCTGGTCTAGCACTAATCAAAAAAGCCCTTTCAGTAGTAAAGCCTGCTCTTAGATTTGAGGCTGTTAGTTGCAAAGCATCAGGTAAAATACTCTCAATAAATTTTGCTTTTTTATCTGCTCTAAAAACAACTAAAAAATATGAGGAAAACTGGAAAATTATGAAAAGCGCAATGAAAATTAAAAAATTAAATTTTGTAAAAATAAAAATAATTAAGGAAAAGAAAAGAGCCAAACAAAGACTAGAAAAAAACATAAGCCCTGTAAATTCCTCTTCATTGATTTTTATGTCTGCATAAACAAGCAAACTTTTTATTTTTTCTCTTATAAATCTTGGATAAATTCTTGTAAATATTTTATACATTTTATACTAATGAAGGCCTCCTTATGTTTATCATCCCTAAAAATAAAATTTGGAAAAGTAAAATAAAAACATAAAAACCAAGGAATATTATTTTTGCCATGTTGGCTTGAATGTTAATAACTGAAACAAAAAGGATTATAAAAATTATGCTAAGTGCTGGGAGTATTATTCCTATGAGCATGTAAAACATTGCAAGGGGGTTAAGTCTGGCACCATAATTTTGTATTTGTATGAGCTTTTCTTCTGCTAATAATGATATGGTTTGTTTAATTGTAATTGATAAATCAGCCCCAGATTTCATCCCATTTATTATTTGCCATATTGCCCTTCTAAAGAAAAGAGATGGATTTTTTACCACCATTTCTTCCAGTGCTTCAATTTGTGATTTACCTGCGTTTATTTCATTAACAGCATTGGTAAATTCATTAGATACCTCGCCGTGTCCTGCTTTTGAAATGTTTGTCAGAATTTCAAATAAAGGGATGCCAGAATTTATCTGCACAAAAATACTTTGTAATGCTGGTAATAAATTTTTTTCTAAATTTTTTATACGCTTTGATGCTCTGATAGAAGGTAAAAAAATAAACCTTAAAAAAAAGAAAAATGAAATAAAAAATGAAATGATCAGAACAATAGCATATTGCTTAATCCCTAAGAAGAAGAAAAGTATTAACAAAACTACAGTAGTTGAAATAAAAAAAACTATTGTTTTCTGTAAGGTTTCAGTAATATACTCTTGTGAATTTTTTTTTATTCCCGCATACAATAAATTTAATTTAAGGAAAGGGAAAAACTTAGCTAATAACTGGGCTAATCCTGAAAAAATAGTCATTTTAATTTTTCACTTTTTAATAATTTTTCTTTATTTGTATAATAATCATATATTATCTTCCCTACTTCTTCAATACTTCTTATTCCTTTTTTTGCCATAGTATTAAGAATTTTTTCTTTTTCAGCTAAATCTTTATTTATTTCTTGTATACTCATTCCAGTCATTCGGCTGATTGTATCAAAGAAAACAAGACTTTTTACATGTGGAACTATTTTGTCAGATGATGGTTTATATCTAAACAGAATATTTGGCCTTATTTTTACATGCCCCATTTCTTCAGTTGGGATGAATTCACCAATCTGATAAACCCTTCTTATACCCTTTCTTCTGTCTCTGAACATTACCACACAAAGATTTATTGTTGATAATAAGTTTTCTGGAACTGAAATTGGGGGATTTACTAACCTTGCTATTGTTTCAGCTAGAGTATCTGCATGAACAGTGGAATAAACAGAATGGCCTGTATGTATTGCCTCGAAAAGAACTTCAGCTTCTTCTTTTTTTCTTATTTCTCCGAGGACAATCCTGTCTGGCCTCATTCTTAAGCTATTAACAAGCAAGTCAAGCATTGTTAATTCTCCTTTACCTTCTGGATTTGGTAATCTTGTAATAAGGGGGCTCCAATGCAGGAAAGAGGGCAATTGTAGTTCCCTGGTTTGTTCTATTGTAATAATCCTCTGATTTGGTGGAATAAAAGGCATCATTACACTAAGCAATGATGTCTTGCCAGAGGCTGTTCCACCAGAGATAAGAACAGTCATTTCATATTGTATTGCCAGCCATAAAAGAGATGCTAGCTTTGCATTTATTGTTTCATTATTTATAAGATCAATTATTGTCCAGGGGTCTCTAGCAAATTTTCTGATTGTTATTGTATTGCCTTTAGTACATATTGGATAAAGAACAGCATTTGCCCTGTCACCAGTAACAAGATGTGCATCGAGAATAGGGTTTAAAACACTAACCTGTCTTCCTGCTCTTCTTGCAATAATAGTTGCATAATTAAATATCTGCTCTTCATTTTTTATAATAATATTTGTTTCTAGCCAACCATGCTTTCTGTGATATACTTTTACAGCCTCTAAAGAGCATGGGATTACTATTTCTTCTAGTGAAATATCAGAAATTAAAAATTCTATTTCACCTAAGCCAAGCATTTCATTCATCAGCAGTGTTAATAAAATTTCTTTTATTTTTGGCTCAAGTCTAATTTTTTCTTCAAGAAGATTGGATGCCTTTTTTCTGAACTTTGTTTTTATTTTTTCTATTGCTCTTGGGTCTAACATTTCCTCTATGCTTACCCTTATTTCAGCTATTAAATTTTTTCTTACTTCATCTAGTAATGCCAAAGTTGCTTTTGAAATTTTTGGAATAGTAACATGGTAATGGACAGCTTTTTTATGCTCTCCTTTTATTGATACTTCAACTGTTATTCCTTCTATTTTTACATGGTATTTTTCTACTATCTCTATTTCTCTTTCCATTTTAACTTAGTTTCACCAAAAGCAGGATAATACATGGTTCCAAGCTCATGTTCTTCTAGAATTTTGCACCATTCTTCAGCTTTTTTTATATCTATATCAAAGGCAAGCGCAATTTCACTTATTTTTAATTTTTTAAATTGTTTAAAGAGCAAAAGCAAATTATCAATGTCAGTTTCAGTTTTTTTCTTTTTTTTCATTAATTCTCTCATAATTGTGATTATTTTTTCCCTTCTTAATTTTTTAATCATCAAAGAAGCTGTTAAAGATGTAAGAAACATTACAACCAGCGAAATAGCAAGAGATAAATAATTTCTTTTAAGAATTGAGAGCACTGAAAAGAAAAGAGCAGTGATCCATACTATTACATATATGACAAATCCTATTTTCTTTTTTCTTGTTACAATTATTATATAAAAAACTATTGAAAGAAATAATGTTAAAGCAGCTATACCAAAAGAAAAAAAATCTTTTTTTAAAAATGTGGCTATTGCAAGAGCCATAGCCATAAAAAAGAATAGAGCATAAATATACCCATATCCTGCTAATTCTTTTTTTCTGACTTTAATACCCTGTGCTGCAAGTGCGTGCTTTCTTCTTTCACCAAACCATCCTTTTCCTTTTTTCTTCTGTCTTTTTTTCTCTTCCTTTCTTTGTTTTTCTGTCTTTTTTTCCTCTTTTTTCTTTTTTCTGCCTCTTGCCATCTTTGCTTCCCTAATATTTCCTTTAGCATCAATGTAATATAAGTAATCTTTTTTTCTTTTTACAACACTTTTGAGAATTATCTTTACCTTTTTTCTACCTCTTTTTTTCATTTTTAAATTAATTTAATTTTATTTTTGAATATATGTTTCAGGATATATAAATTTATTCCTTATTATCCCTTATTATTTTTTATTCTTCGCTTATTACAACATCACTTATTTTACAAACATCTAAATTTGTAAGATTAACATTTACTATGGAATCAAAAAGTTTTATTGTTATTTTTTCATCATATTCTATTAACCTATCTATTTTAGTTTCAACTAAAATCTTTTTTTCTTCATTTGTCCATGTTTCTAATACCATGTTGTTAAGATCTATTTTAACTAGATTACCACCAACAAAAAAAATCTGTATGCTGTGCTTATCATAAACATCAATAAAGTTTTCTTTTATTATATCATTGCCATAATTGTCCTTAGCTCTTACTTTAAATAAAAAGCTTCCAGGTGCTTTGAATTTAGCTTCAACTTTACTTATTTTCACATCTCCAGAATCAATTGTGACTTCATAAGAACCAAAATTTATTTCTTCAGGATTAACTTTAAGTACAATATGCCCAATACCCCAATATCTTGAATAATTTATATTATGTGGTTTTATAGTTAATGGCAGCTCTTTATTATTTACATCAGCTATATTTATTTTTACATTTTCATCTTCAGATTCAACAAAAGTTTTGAAATTATTCATGACTTCAGAGAAAACCTTATTCCACTCTTCTTTTTTCCTAGATATTTTTTCTGCGAACTTCACATCAGCTGTTCCGTCAGGATTTTTTATAATGCTTATGCTAACATCAGAAAAAGCATAGAAAAGTTCAATTATGCTTTTTTCCACAGAGGTTGCAAGTTCATAAGCTCTGTCTAAAGCAAGATCTTGTTCTATTTTTGTTGTTTTGCTAGCTATTGAAACAATGGCAATTAAACTTAACACAAGTAATAGTGTACTAATAGTGAAAAATACCCCTTTTTTCTCCTTCTTTATCTTTTTTGTTTTTAAAATTACCCTAAACATTTTATTTTTTCCATACTAAATATTTGACAACACCAAAACCATTTACACCATTTACAGTTTCATTTGTTAAAATAAAAAATCTTTTTCCTGAAATAACAAAATTTTTTTCAATATCGCCAAAAGTTGTGGTTATTTTATTTTCTAATTTAATATCACTAATAGTTATGTTAAGTTTGGCTTCAGATGAAGGTAATAATTCAGCTATTTCCTGCATAATTTCCCCTTCATCAGCAGCATCTAATATTCCCTTATAATCTAACACTGCTAATGCATCATTTGCCTCTTTGGCACTGTAAATATAATAAATTTTTTCATGTGTTTGGGAAAAATAGTTAATAGTAAATAAAAAAACTATTGTGACAATTATAACAGCTAATAGTGCATCTAAGCTAAAAACAAAACCCTTTTTTCTATTAAATTTCATTTTTAAACATATCATTTTATTATTATTTTTATTATTTTTTTATTTATTGTCATTTAATTTGATTATTTTTATCTCCATAATGAAAATTTAAGCATTGTTGTTTCATTTTTATAAATCACAGGTCTTGTAATGCTTACAACTTTTTTTGCTTCTTCCAATGGCTCTATTCCACATTCTGTTTCCTTGATAGAAAAATGAAAGTGATACATTAAATTAAGTAAATTCCTTGCTTCATTATAAGAAATATTACAAAATTCTTGTACTTTCTCTTCAGAAATTTTTCTGTCAGAATATGCAAGACCAATAAATTCAACATTGGTTCTATTCCAAGCTGTTGGCATTCCAGGTGTTTTGATAAAATTATCTGTTATTTCAGTTGCCTTAGAAATAATTGCTTCATGCTCCAGCCTGGTTAAAAGCTTTCCATTATAATTGTACCAGCTCATTATGACAAATGTAACTAGGGTAGCAAAAATAAACATTGCAATTATCATATCTATTGTGCTTATCTGTGCTTTTGTTTTTATCATTTTTAAAAATTTTTAGTAATTTAATAATTTTCTACAATCACTTCATTTTGCTCATTTTTTATTACTATTTTTCCAGTCACATTAGCTTCATTTTTAATAAATGCAATAAAGTTACATTCAGTATCATTTATAGCTATACTTTTGTTATTTATTTTTAAAACATAATCTGTTTTTGTTCTTATTTCTGCACCATTGCCATTTGCATAAATAGCGGAAATAAGTCTAGCTATCTTAAAACATTCTTTTGTTCTTTCAAAATTTTCTTTTACTTTAGTTGTATCTTGCTGCATTTTTGCTGAAAAAAATAATATTACAAATAAAACTAAAAGTAGAATTCCTATAACAAGAATAAATTCAATACTTGCTTGAGATTTTGATTGTGTTATCTTCATTTTTCATTAAAATATGCCAAGAGCCAGCCTTTGTAACAAGTGTCCCGCTCATGTTTGCTTTACTTATAGCATTTATATCAGACACATTAGAGAAAATCATTAGCCTTGCATTTATCTCTTTCCCTTGTATTGTTATATTTTTTACACCGCCAGGAATTTCTATTACAATTACTTCTTGTGAACCAGGGCCTAAAGCATATAACATGTCTGCTGTTTCTACGATTTTATTCACCATAGCATATGCCCTATTCATCTTTATATTTTGCGTTATTGTAGAAAGCGAATAATAAAAAATAGGGATAATAACTGCAACAATCAATCCAATTAATAAGATATACTCAATAGCTACCTGTGCCTTTGTTCTGAACTGAAACTGAACTTTTAATTTTGTTTGTGCTGACATTAATTACCCCTGTTTTAGAATTTATTTATATGTTTTCCTTTTTTTTATTAACTTTAAAATTAAAACAAATAAAGAAAAAAATTTATATATGGTGTTAAATGATTATAAGAATGAAAAAAGGACAAGCAGCTTTAGAGTTTTTGATGACTTATGGATGGGCAATTTTAGTAGTGTTAATTGCAATAGGTGCTCTAGCTTATTTTGGAGTGTTAAGACCAGAAAGATTGTTACCTGAGAAATGCATTGTTGCAACTGGCTCTGGTTTGTATTGCGATGACTACAGTGTTTCAGATACAGGAGATGTAACATTAAGACTAAAGAATATGTTAGCTGATTCTGTAAATGTGACAAGAGTTAATCTTGTTATAACAGGTGAAACTTGTACAGATTGGACAGGAAGTACAGAAATAGCTTCTGATGCAACAAGTGATTTTATAGTAACATGTGCCACACTTACATCTGGAGATAAAATTAAAGCAGAAATTGCAATAAGCTTTAGTAAAGTTGATGGATTGCCAAAAACAGCTTCTGGACAACTTGTAACAACTGTACCATAAATTTAACACATTAGCCATCCTAAAGCAGTAAAAATAGAAATAGAATTGATTTTTTTTAATTATAGATATTTAAACTTAGATTTTAAAATTAAGGATTATATATCTAATATAATCTTTAGAAGATTTTAAGAAATTTCTAATTTTTTACTATTTAAATTTATAATAAACTTGTTCACCATTTATTTATAAATTTTAAATCAAATACCATAAAATTACAGGAAGCAGCAAACAGCCCATTAGATGAAGTTAGTGAGTTGTGAAAGAACATATTGATTTTAAGCTTGGAAAAAGATTTAAGTTTTAAACAGGAAGGATTTTTAAAGAAGTTTTTGTTTTAGAAGATATGAAAAAGTGGTGGATAATTGGAATTTTAATGCTACTTGTTTGTAGTATAACTGTATCTGCATCGACAAGTTCTACTTGTGGAAATAATAAATGCGAAAATATCGAGTTTACATTAACAATAGGAGAAGAAAAAACGATTAAAGTAAATGAAATTTCTCATACATTTAAACTTGACCATTTTAGTCCAAATGGTGAACCCTGGTTAAGTGTTGATGGGTCAGAACCAATGGGCCCCTCTCTGGAAATGAATATTTTCATGGATAACTTTAAACAAGAACATGGTTTCTTTTTAACTGGAGCTTCTATAAATCGAAAAAATAATACACCTTATTCAGTAACGTATAGAGCTGAGGAAGTATATTTTTGTGAAATGGATTGTATTGGGGAAGGTGTTTTTTCATTAAAATTATATCCTGGTTGGAATTTAGTATGGGGAACAATTTATGGAAGGTGTGATAAATATCAGCCCAATAAACTTTGTGATGATGATGTCTTAGCGAGATATATGTATATAAATCCTCTAAATAGATATGTTATGGCTGGCCGCCATGGTGAGTTAGAAGAGTTAAGTCAAGATGAGCAAGCTATTATTTTAAATGCTATGCGCAATCTTAAGGGTTCTCTTGAAAATCAGGCTAACTGGATTTATATTAAAAAAGAAAAAAATCTCTTATTAAACCTTAAAAATAGTGAAAATATTCCAGAAACAATTAATGAAATAAGCTTGTTTAAAGGTTGGAATTTAATTTCCATAATGCCTTTAATGACAAATAAGAGAATTGGAGAATTTAAAGGAGATTGTGAGATTTTAAAAGCATTTAGTTTTGAAACAGAGGAAAACAATTGGCATAATCTTTTAGATGAAATTCTGTCTGTTGAAGCAGTGGGTGGAGGATTTGCAATTAAGGTTTCTGAAAATTGTCAATTTCATATTGGAAGTGAACTCCCTCCAGAAATGCCGAACTAATCAAAATAAAAATTAAGTGAAAATGGATAAAATACAAACAGAAAAAAAATCAAGGTGGTGGTTATGGCTATTGATAATTATAATTTTAATAGGAGCAGGAATAGGAATTTACTTCTGGTTATTTAGGGGTGGTGGAATACCTGGAGGTGGTAGAATACCTATGCCTCCTGCCTTGCCAGATTAAAAAGTTTTTTATATAGATTAAATCTTAATGTAGTTATGAAAAAGAGTGTGATAATTGGGACTATGGGGGTGGTGGTTATTTTAGTAATTATTGGAATTTTTATTGTCGTATATGTTAGAAGAGAATGCAAGAATGATTCTGATTGTCTAACCAAAACTTGTTTTACAGTGCAGTGTAAGGATAATAAATGTGTTTATTCTCCTATTTCTAATTGCTGTGGGAATGATAAATGCGAACCAGGAGAAACTTATGAAAACTGTTCAGATGACTGTCCAGATTGTGATGATAATAATAATTGTACTATTGACGAATATGATTATCATGAGCAAAAATGTGTGAATAAACCAATTCTTAATATTGTTTGTTGCGGCAATGGTGTTTGTGAATTAGGAGAGACTTATGAAAATTGTACTAAAGATTGTCCTAATTGTAACGATAAAAATAATTGTACTATCGATAGCTACGATTATCATGAGCAGAAATGTATTAATGAAATTATTATTCCTTGTTGTGGTAATGGTATATGCGATGAGAATGTTGAAACATATCTAAATTGTTCAACAGATTGTCCGAACTGTGATGATAATAATAAGCTTACCGGAGACAGCTTTAACTATACGACCCAGAAATGCGAGTATATTACATATTATTTCTTTGATGATTTCGACGAAGGTTTTACTAGCTGGGGTTTAGAGGGCAGAGATCCTAGATGGGTTGTTGTATTTCCAGAAGATGGAACAAATGGTATGTTGACCACCAAGATTGACGAAAAAGGGGGCTATGCGGCCTATACAGCCTTTGGTGATAAAAAATGGACAGACTATACTTTTAACTTGAAAGTTAAACTTGAACAAGAACGAGGAGTATATATATACGTAAGAAGAAGTCCTACAGGAGCTTATACTATTTTTATTACTGAAGATCATTTAAAATTATGGAAAGATATAAACCCAGCCATCGATTTAAAAGTTAAAAAATATTCTTTTGCCTTAAATCAATTTTACGATATAAAAATAGAAGTAGAAGGAGAAAATCTAAAGGTTTACGTTAACAATAATTTGGAAATAAGCTATACAGATGAAGACAGTCCTCTTTTAGTGGGAAGGGTAGGTTTGGAGCCAATGTCGAAGGCTTATTTTGATGACATTATAGTAGAAGCCCCCTGATAAGTCAGAGTTTTTATTTGATGATGTTGAAATTAAGCTTATTACAGAAAAAGAGATAATTTATCCTTAAAGAAGGTAAAACAATATTGTTGGAACCAAAAGCGAGCCCATTAAATGTAATCAACAAGTTGTGAAGAAACACAATGGTTTTTGGCTTGGAAAAAGATTCTATGTCCTGCAAATGTTTTTAAAGAATTAAATTTTAATTATAATTATGAAAAAGTGGGTGATTTTTATGGTTTTGGGAATTTTGGTAATAGTGATTATTGGAATTTTTATTATTTACATTAAAAAAGAATGCAAAATTGATGACGACTGTCTAAGCAAAAATTGTTTTACAGTTCAATGTAAGGATAACAAATGTATTTATTCTCCTATTGTTGATTGTTGTGGGAATGAAATGTGTGAGGTTGGTGAAACCTATCCAGAATGTGTAGCTGATTGTCCTGACTGTGATGATGTAAATGAATGTACCAAAGACAGTTATGATTATCATGAGCAGAGGTGTGTGAATACTATTATTCCAAATGTTATCTGCTGTGGCAATAGTGTTTGTGAGACAGGAGAGAATTATGAAAATTGTGCTCAGGATTGCCCTAATTGTGATGATAATAATAATTGCACTATCGACTCTTATGATTATCATGAACAAAAGTGTATTAATGAGCCCATTGTCCCTTGTTGTGGTAATGGCATATGCGATGAAAATGCTGAAACATATTTGAATTGTTCAACAGATTGTCCAAATTGTGATGATGATAACAAGCTTACTGGAGACAGCTTTAACTACGAAACCCAGAAGTGTGAGAATATTGTTACTCACTATTTCATTGACGATTTCGAAGAAGGTACTCAAATGTGGGCTTTAGATAAGGCAACAGCTTGGAGCACAATTGTAGAAGATGGCAATACGATTCTAAGAGGAACTGCCCACAATTGGGCAAGGCTTGAGGGACAGGAATGGACAGATTATATCTTCAAATTTAGATTTAAGATAATAACAGGTTTGATGCATGCTAACTTCAGGTTTAATTCTAGTGAGGGTGGGATTAACGCATATTACGTCGGTTTAGACGATACTTTTGAAGAAGAAGGAAAAACAGTAATATGCTTAACCAAGAGCACTCCTGCAGGTCCTAATCTACTTCAACCTCATATTCCATTTAGTTTTGAGGAAGGTTGGCACACTCTTGAAATAAGAGGCTATGGTAATGTTATTAATGTTTACATAGACGATAAACTCTTAATAAAATACAAAGATACTGAAAATCCCATTCTTTTTGGTAAAGTTGTATTTCAAGTAGTCCAGGGGGAGTTTCTGATAGACGATGTTGAAATTAAAGTTATTACAGAGAAAGATATAGTTTATCCTTAAAACAGATAAAAAAGTATCGTCGGAAATAATAATGCTCCCATCATATGCATTTTTTTAACACCCATAATTGATGTTGTAATTCCTATTGAAGTTGCTGTTAATAATACAATTAAGCCAAACCAGCCAGAAAGAATTACTGTCAGGATTGAAATAAAGCAAATTATTACAATACAAAGTAGTTTATAATTTATTTTTACAATTTTTTTTGCAAAAACTCGCGCCAAAGCAAGTGTAATAAATACTGCAACACTTCCAGCAACTAAAGCAGCTGCAAGCAACAAAAGAAGACTTTGCAAGTTAAAATTCCAGAGAAATTTACTAATAATAACTGCACTTCCTGTTCTTGGTTTTTGAATTGTGTAGAGTGCAACAAAAGAAAGAGCCATTACAATAGTATTAATTGCTCCAAGAAGAATAAGAAAAGCTTTCCGGCTTAGTTTTCCAAAAGCAGTTGAAATAACAGCTGCTTGGGCAGAACCAACTCCTGGCAAAAAAGAAACAAGGGAGGATGAAAAAATACTTGCGCCAAGAGCTTTTATTGTTTGTTTTTTACTTACTTTTATATTTTTTATTTTTTGTTCAGGCAACTTTACATTCTTAATAAAAGAAATACTAAGAAGAGAAATACCAAACAACCCACTTAGCAAAGGAAAAAGCGGCTGTTTTAACAGAGTAAAATTTAAAGTTGCAATTCCAAGAATACCAGAAAGTGAAAATATGAAAAAAGCTAAAAATTTCTTTTTTTCTTTCATAATCAAGAATACAAATATTGCAATAAGAATGAAGGCCATTGCTTTAATAAGAAAAGGATAAAAAACAGGCATTATTGCAATAAAAAAAGGAACTAAAGCTAGAGCAATTAACAAACCAAAAAAAGAACCTATCACAGTAAGTTTGACAGCACCATAACCTTGTCCTTTAAGCAAAAGTTTGTGGCCTGGAAGAACAGATAAAGCAGTTGAGGTATCTGGTGCTCCTAGAAAGATACTTGGGATAAAGTCAACCACTGTATGTGTAATTGCCATAGACACAATAAAAATTGCTAACATGATTGGAGTTGTAAAATTCAAAAAGAAAGCTGAGCTTGTAAATAACAATAAAGCTATCAGATTGATATGAACTCCTGGAATAAGCCCTGTTAAGGTACCTGCAATAATTCCTATGGCAATTGCAAGAATTATGTTAATCATTGATATTGATTCATTATTAAATTTATTTTAAAATTATTATTTTATTATTCTAAGTTTACTAATTTCAATTTCAAATTCACCTTTATAATCAATAACCTTGCCTATAATTTCCACTTCTTTTTGCTCTAATGCTGCTGTTTCTGGAATTTTCCTTCGCAAAACAGCTCTTATACCAGCTGTGCCGTCATAAACAGTAAAAATATTTAGGCTATCAACAGTCCTCTGGTTTGTTACTATTCCCTGCACTTTAACCCATTGGTCAAGGGTTTTTTCATTTATGTTTATTATCTGAATCACTTGAGGCTCAAGATTATCTGCAAGAATAATAATAAAAAAAGTTCCAATTAGTGCAGTTATCAAAGAAAGCTTTAGCAAAGATTTGGTTTTCATCTATTTTAAAAAAATTTTATATTTTTTAATTTTTATTGTGTTTTGTTAGCTTCTTTTTCCATAAAATTAAAATTCAAAACTTTAAGAAAAAGTCTAAGATTTTAGCTTTATTTTTTCTTTTTCTTGAGTAGTAACAAAATAGAAAAGTTTAAAAAGCTCGCAATCTAAAAAATAATATGACCCTGGAAATTGATATTAAACCGCAAGGAATTATTTCAGCTCTTGTTAGAGGAGATTTTGATAAAGCAGTAGCTGAATTAAATGAACATGGTTTTAAAGTTATTCCATTATGGCTAAATGGTTTATTACAGGAACAAATAGGTTATAGATATCCAGTTTCTATGGTGGGAAATTTTGTTAAAGAAGGGCTATTATGTATTCCTAAAGAAAATACAAGATTATTAAAAGAGAGTTTATGCCTAAAAGATCCAAAAAAAGCAACACAAACTCATAGAGAAAATAAAGAATATATTTTATCAAATAAAGAAGAAATAGAAAAAGCAAGAGAAGAGGGGTTGGAAATTGATAAAAAAGACATAAATAAAAATAGTTGCTTAGAAATGCCTACAAACAGCCTTGGTTCTAATAAATATAGTGTTTTTCTTTTTGGTGGAAAAGGAACAGATAAAGAAAAAAGTAAAAGAGCACAAACTCATGGAGAATGGTTAAAAGATTCTCCTAAAAAGATAAATGAAATTACTTTCTATCTCTATGACCCAGATTATATTTCCAAGATTGGAAAACCTTATGCTAATCAAGTGTGGCTTTACAGCCTTGCTCCCAAGTATATTATTGATGGCCTCGACGGGAGCCTCCCTACTAATGGCAGGCAAGTTCGCGGGGTGTTGGAGAAAACCAGCGAAGCTGGTTTGCAAAAAATTGATAAAAGCATTCTAGAAAATAAAATTAAAGATTTGTTTGTT
>JAUXAK010000021.1 GCA_030619955.1 archaeon
AAAATAAAGATAATAAAAGAACAATATAAAAAATGTTATATCTTATTGGTATTGGTTTAGATAAAAAAGATATAAGCCTAAAGGCGCTAGAAGCCATAGCCAAATGTAAAAAAATTTATCTTGAAATTTATACAACTAAGCTGCCTTATTCTATAAAAGAGCTTGAAAAAATAATAAAGAAAACTATAATCAAAGCTGATAGAAGTATGATAGAAAATAAATCTTCAGAATTTATTAAAAAAGCAAAAGCACAAGATATTGCTTTATTAATTTATGGCGACCCTCTTGCAGCAACAACTCATCTTTCCTTGCTGCTTGAAACTAAAAAAATGAGAATTAAAACAAAAATTATACATTCTAGTTCTGTTTTAACTGCGATTAGTGAAACAGGGTTACAACTTTATAAGTTTGGCAAGACAACATCAATACCAAAATGGCAACAAAGCTATAAACCAACATCTTTTTATAATATAATAAAAGAAAATCAGTCAATAAATGCACATACTTTAGTTTTAGTTGATAAAGGTCTAAGTATAAGAGAAGCAATAAATGAACTTACAGAAGCTTCTAAAAATAAACTTAATAATAACTTAGTGATTATATGTTCAGAACTTGGAACACAAAGGCAGAAAATTATCAAAGGAAAACTAAAAGAGCTAAAGAATTTATCAAAATTAAGAGAGCCTTTCTGCATTGTCATTCCAGCTTCATTGCATTTTACTGAAGCAAAATTCCTTAAAATTTAAAAACTCAAAATATCTTATATAAAGATGGAAAAGAGGAAAGTAAGGCAAGCAAACATGCTAAAGAAAAGCATAAAAATAATTTTAATATTTATTGTGTTGGCTTCTGTTTTTTTGTTTAATTTAGGGGATGCAGAAGCAAGATGTTTGCAGGGTGATCCTGTAGCTGATCCTTCTCGGGTGGGGTGGGACATACCACTAACTAAGGAAACCATGTCTGAAATGACTATTCAAGAGATAGGAAGAAATATTACAAGAGATCTATGCCCTAGCCCCTCTTCACAACTTTGGTATTATGAGGTTGTTAATGAATTTGTTTTTATAGAAACGCAAGAATCATCAGGTGAATGGATCAAAGATAATGAAGTCTGGAAAATAAGGGTATCATGGACTATACCAGAAGATAAAGGTTATAGTGGATCAGTAGGACCAAACGCTGATCCTTCTCATCTTCCTCGTCCAGCTGGAACTTTTTTAGATAAATTAGATATTATTAAATTTAGAATATATAGATACAAACAAACCACGCTAAAAGGACAATTTATTCTAAATGGTTCTATAGATATAAATTACAATCAGATAAATGCCTCTATGGAGTATTATGACTCTGAAGTTGATAAATTATATAATTATAAATATACAATCACACCTATCTACAGAAGAAAAGGTGTTCTTGTAAGTGTGTGGAAAGGAGATCTATCTGAATTTGGTTGTTTTATTCGTTATCCTAATATAAATATAGAAACAAGTGGAAGTAATACATATTGTCCTGACGAATTTAACTTTAAAAAAGATGCTTTTTTTTCATATTGGTCAGGATTTATAAATTCTTCAGGGCTCCATAAAGTAGATTCTGATGATAGATCTCTTCTTTATGCAGAAGGTCATAGTTGGTGCGGAACTCAGTATGGAATTTGTACAGCAGGAGGGGGACATTGTAAAGCTGGGGATGTTGAGTTTGATTCTTGGGATGGTCATACGGCATTTAATATAAGAAATTATGATTGTGGGGGTCCTGCCAGACTTAAATGGTTTTACTTCACTGGAAGCCCGCCTAAATATCTGCCTGTCCCCTTAGATGCCTTCTGGATAGACAAAGAAGAAAGAGAAGGAATTGGATTGATTGAGGATATAGAAAAAATTAAAAGTTGTAATCTCATAAGTGCAAGTATTTCAGCAGATAATTGCCCAGTAGAAGGATGTGATGTTGGTAATGTAACTACTTTAAGTGCAACATTTGATGGTTCTGGTTGTCCTTCTATTAACAAATTAGTATTTTCACTAACTAACGGGAATATAGATTTGCCAATGACTGTAGATTGTCCTTTTGATGAAAATACCTATAGCTGTTCTGGTGATTTTGAATTGCCTGTATGTTATGATGGGCAGGTTTTTTGGATTAAGAATGCAAGTGCTTATGTAAATACTAGTCTTGTTGCATATAATGATACAGAACTTCTTGGAATAGAAGAATTTACTTTTACTACCTATTGTTCAAAACTTATTGCATTAGATTTGTTGCCTGATTTTAGAGAGGTGATAGTAAATCAATGGATATACTTAACAGTTAATGCTTTTTTTGAAAAAAATGGTGTTATAAGAAAAGAGGATGTTACTACAAGCCCTTATACAAAATATATTTCATCTAATCCTTCTGTTTTTTATGTTGACCAAGGGGTTGCTCGTGCCTTTGGGGAGGGCCTTGAAAACATAACAACAACTTATCCTCATGATTTTTCAGGAAAACTTAGTGATACCTCTACTTTTAGAGCATGGCCAAATGTTAATTGTCTCCTAGAGGAAACAAAAATAATTTCTTATTGTGGTGATGTCTGTAATATGGGTGATAAAATCACGATGGTCACAAAACCATATGGATATTGTAATGATTATCTAAGTGGAGGAGGCAAGATCACTATGATAGCTGAAAATATTACTTCTTATGATGAAAGATGCATTGTTAATATGACAGGAACACTTTATCCTTGTGAAGTAGGATGTATTTGTGCAAACTGGACAATTCCTGATAATATGGACTGGGAAAATTGCGGTGGTAAAACAGTTTATATAAAAAATGTTGGTTTATGGAATAAAACTGGCAATGAATATAGTTTAATAGGGTCACTTGATGTATCTCAAGTGCCTTCTCGTGATGACTTTGGCTCCTTCACATTCTGGAAGCCAAATTTTCCTCCCACTATCCAAATGCAAATAACAGGAACACCAGTTATTATTGATGAAACTCCTATTCCTGATATTTTTAACATAACTAAAGATGTTTATTTAAATCAAACAAGTTTTGACCCAAATGAAGATGAAGGTGATTACATAATTTTTTGGGGTTGGTATTTTAGAGAAAGTGGTGATAGTGAATGGATAACAATTCATGAAACAGGTAATGAAAACGAATCAAACAAAATTTATAATTTTGAAAGCTATAAATCAGGAGTTTATGAAATAAATTTAACTTTAATTGATACCTATGGTGCTACAAGTAGTGAAATTGAAGAGATTAAATTGTGGAATGGTGAAGATCCTCTTGCAATAATTTCAAGTCCAGCTTTGGGTGAGGTTTTTGAACCTTCTACTAATATATTATTCAATGGTTCAAGAAGTAGTGCTTTGGGTTCTCCTGAAACATGGTACTTAAATTGGACTTGGTTTAATGGCATATCATGGGAAGTTCTTGAAGAAGGAACTTACAATGATATAAAAGAATTTAATAGAACTTTTGTTAATCCATCACAAGAATATAAAGTTAATTTGACTATTACAGATGCTGCTGCTAGTGACACAAGTCAAAGAATTTTTAATATTGCAAGATGTGTCAAAGGCAATGTAGTTATTTTTCCAGGAAGATGTTTTTCTGGAACAATGGAATATTGTGAACGTTCTGATGAAGAAGGTGGAGGCACAAGAATTATATCACAAGATTGTAGATATGAGGGTTGTTCATGTTCTCCTAAAATTTGTGATCAATCTAGTGGTGATTGTGTTGGTGTGCCAGAACCAGATGAATGTAAATTAGAAAATAATTATGGCACCTGTCATGGTGTTGCTGGTTGTTATTGGTCAAATGGCGACGAAGGCGAATGCTTAGCATGTTATCAAAATAATAAACCACAATCATGTTCAGATTATAGTGAAAAGGCATGTGCTGTTGATAATTGTGGCATGGCCCGAATTGGTTTAGGTTCAGAAGATTGTGGCAAGGTAATAACTCAAAATGGCATACAATATTATGTTGATAATTGTCATTGTTCTTGGCATAGTGAGGCTTTTGGTTGTCAGCTTAATCAAACACTTACAGAAGATGGAACAGGAGAACAAAAAGATTGTGCATATTCAATAGAATATAGTGAATGTGGGGGAGGTGGCTGTGAAATAAATGAAAGAAATGTTACTTATGATCTTGCTGATGGAAGTGATATTGGCTGTCCTAAACCAGAACCAGAATGCCAGACATGCGCCTTGCTTCTCAGACCAATGCCATTTTTTTCATGGTTTAATGTTATTGCTGTTATAGCTTTACTTGCTATACTTTATATTTTTATATTCAAAATAAAAAAGCAAAGAAAATAAAACTTAATTTTTTGATAAGAAAAAAGAGGTGAAATGATAAAAAGCAAAAGTGCTTTGACAAGCACTACAAGCACTACAAGCACTATTTTTATAGTATTTTTAATTACATTTATATTAATTATATTAATCTGTTTTAGTTCAGATGTAAATGCAGCTATAATAAAAGGCAATCCTTTTTTTAACCTCACTCAAACAAGTTATGGCCCTAATCAGGTTCTTGAAGGATTTTTAAATTTTTCTTTAAAAAATGAGCAAGGCTCAACAAAAGTTTCTGCTAGTGTAATGCAAACAAAAAAAGAAATGCTTTTGCTTGATTTTTTGAAAAAAGCTAATGTAAATTTTAATTGCAATCCAAGTGACTGTAAAACTAGTTATGATGTTTCAAGCCCTGCAACTGAAAAATCAACTTTTTGTGATTCTGGAAGTGAAAAATATTTTGCACTTGTTATTTCTGGCAGAAAAAATATTGAAATTAAAAATCTAAGTTTTTGGCTTGATGGTTTAAGTTATGAGGACATGACATGCGGTGAAACCCCTCTTAAACTTGATTTGCTTGATGATAATACAATAGAATGGGAATATAAAGAAGCAAGTGTTTGGTGCACTGCATTTTATAGTTCAGACTGCCTTACTCCAAGCTTGGCAACAGAAGATTCTATTTTAAGCTCTATTCCTTATTGCGAGAAAATTAAAATTAATAAAACAGGAAGTATTGAACTTGCAGCTTATTTAAAACTTGAACAACTTGGAACAAATGGTTATGAAGATATTGAACTTTTTATTACAGATTCAAATGGCATAAAAAAAGGAAGTTGTGATGATATTAATGTTTACAATGAAATTTATGAGTTAAAAAGTTGTGTTATTGATTCAATTTCAGAGCCAGGTTTTTATATTGGCAAAGCAGATGATTATTTCATATGTGTAAGACAAAAAGCAGGCACATCAAAATATGCTATTAAAAGTGAAGCTGCTCAGCCTGTTTGTGGTTTTTATGGCCAGCCTCCTAAATCTTTTAGTTCTGATTATGCTCTTTATGTTAGAACAGCTGGTTTTGCACCATTTGAATCAGATGTTTTTGATGAAACAAATTTTATTGGAAATAATCTACAGAGTTATTTACAAAATTATATTATAACAAAATATAATAAAGACTGTTCTGAAAAATGTATTTTACCTTTAAAATTTATTTCAATTGCTAAACAACAACTTAATTTAAGCAACTTGTATTTTGAATTTTCAACAGACAGTGGAGATCTTATTATCCGTAATTTTTATAACCTAGAAGTGAAATGGCCTCTTTTGAACATGTCAATGCAACCTGTTTCTTTTTCTGCATTAAATGCAACAACATCTGAGGCAGAAGCAGGACAATACACAGTAACAGCACGACTTGGCGCTTTTACTGAAAATAAAAATTTTAAAATAGAATCAGTTCCTTCTATTCAAAGTGTCTCGCCTTTATCTGTTATTCCAAATACAGAAACTAAATTTTATGTTATAGCAACTGCTCCTCTTGGCAGAAACATTGTAAAATATGAATGGAATTTTGGAGATGGCACTAGTGAGATAATAACAACAGCTCCTAATGTAACTCACATCTATAGCCAGATAAAAGAATATACTCTGGCAGTGAAGGCGACTGATAATCTTGGCTTGACAGGCTCAAGAAGTTTTGTAATTACAAGCAATATAACAAAAGAACTTTTAAATGAAACAATTGAGCTATTAGTCTCACAATTAAATGATTTTTCTTTACAATATAATTCCCTTGAGCCATGGTGGCGTGACATGCTCAAAGTTAATATTACAACAACAAATGCAATATTAATCTCTTTAAAACAGCAAATTCCAACTGCAACACAATCGCAACTTTTTCAAATAAAAAAGCAGCTTGATTCTCCTGATCTTGAAATTCCTATTTCAATAAGTGACTCTTTTGTATTACATGAAAGTCTTTTTTATCCTGACCCTGAAAAAATCAATCCATCTTATATTGATGATTATGATTCTGATTATGAAACACAATTTAAGCATGCTATAGCTTTGTGGCAGCAAGATAATCTTAACTTGTATATTTCAGGAAAAATTAAAACACTGACTTTTAGAGATAAAGTAAAAGAATTTACTCTTATGAATATAAAACTTGATCCGCAAGAATCTGTTTCAAATGCCTATGTTGTTTTTTATTTGCCTTCTGGCATTAGCTATGGAGATATTAAATTTAAAAATACAGATTTAACAATTTCTGATTTAAGTGATGCAATTAGTTTTGAGTTTTATAATCTGGATACAATAGAAACAATTTCTTTTGCATTGCCTGGAAAACATCTTGATGAGATAATGTTTTATGCATCACCAACTTTAGGAGAACTTCAAGTTATTCCCCCTATAACAAAAGAAAAAAAGATTCCTTATGCCTTAGTAGTTTTCTTAATTATAATAATTATTATAGCTATTTTAGCAGCTTTATTTTTTATATGGCGTGGCTATGAAAAAAAGCTTGAAAAAAAACTTTTCAAAAGTCCAGCTGATTTGCGAAATTTAATGAGCTTTATTTCAATGAATTTAATAAGCGGCTTGCCAAATAAAAAAATTAAAGAAAAACTAATTAAAGCTGGCTGGACAAAAGGACAAGTTGATTATGCTTTTAAAAAATTAAAAAAACAAAAGAAAAAAAAGAAAGCAAAGAAGAAAAAAGAAAAAGGAATAAGAATAAAGCAGCCAGATGAAAGCTATAGAAGATTTCTTAGATTTAGAAGATAAATTCCAGGCTTTTCTTATTACTTACTTATCTTTTTAAGTTCTTCTAAAACTTTTTTCTTTTTTAATTTCGCTTTTGGAGGTTTTGCTGCTGGCGCTGGAATTGGTTTTGGCACTGCTGTTGGTATTGGCTTTAGTAATGCTTTTGGAGCTGGTTTTGGTCTTGCTAATGGCTTTGCTGGTCTTATTGATCTTATCTTCATTGGTTTTGCTCTTGCTGGCATTGCTGTTGGTCTTGCTCTTGGTCTTACACCAAGTCCTGGCCTTACACCTGGAAAGCCTCTTGTAAATGGCATTATCTTTTTTGGCTTGCGTCTTTTTCTTAAGAAAAAGAAAATTAATGCTCCTAAACCTGCTATGACCAAAATTAATAAAATAGTTACCCAAGGGAATACTGTCTTTTTTTTGCATTCACCTATACAGCATCTTGTTGTGTCAGTTGCTTCTACTAAATCACCTTTACATTTCATATCCTCATTACAAGGAATACCTCCTAAAGCAGAACAATAATCTAAACATACTCCGTCAATACAACATTTCAAAGCATCACTTGTTTCTTTCATTGTTCCTGAACAAGATTGATCTGAGTCGCATGAAATACCATTAATTTCTTGACAAGATTTTGGAATACATTTTCCTCCTTGAACACAGCATCTTTCTTCTGTTGTGTCAGCTGAAACAACCATTGTTCCAGATTTACATTCTTCATTTGTTGAACAAAGCTCGCCGCCCATTGCATTGCAAGAAAGTGATTGTTCTGAACAATAACCAGATTCACAACAAAATAAATCTGTTGAAGCTAACCACTGGCCTTCACAACTTTTTCCTTGAGCAGGATTACAAAGTTGGCCTATTTCAGAACAAGGCTGGCTTGCTGTAACACATTCACCCTTACAACAATAACCACCAGGACTGTCACTTGATGTAATAAAAGGGATTATTATATTATTTTCAATACATTTTTGTTCAGGACTGCATATTTTTCCATTTATTTCTGAAATACACATTGACTTGCTAAATTCTTTACAGCATTTTCCTTCTATGCATTCATAAGAAACTTGAGCTTCATTTTCCAAGCATGAAGTTTTGCAAGTTCCCCATTTATCTTCACAACCTTGGGCAACATTACAACATTCTCCTGTAAAACATGCTAAATTAATAGTTGTTCCAACATCAGAGCAATTGGCTACACAAGAATAACCTTGCTGTTCACATTCAGAAAGATATGAATAAACAGGAAAAAATGAATAAAGTATTAAAGCAGTATCTCTTATAGGATCACATTCAAGGCAAGCCCATTCTCCACTTGCTTTTTGTTCTTTAAGCAAGGATTCTTCTATTTTTGAAATATCCCCTATATTCCTAGTGTCTGCTGCATTTGCCATTGCCATAGCAATAGCAGAATCATAATATTTATTATAAGCTGTGTTTGGAGCAATATAAAAACCATCTTCATCTTCAGCTTGTAAAGAAGCAAGTAAATTAGAATAAACATCTTGTTTTGTTAATGCAAGAAGAAAAGCTTCAGGCAAAAGCTTTTTATTTTCAGATTCAGAAGATGCAATAACAAGATAAGGTAAAAATTGTTTTGAAACAGCTTTTTCTTTTCTTGAAAATGCATAAGCTGTCCATGCAGTTGCTTCATAATCACATTTACTAGAGTCAGAAGAAATACATGAAGATTCTAAACTAATAGTTAATTCATTATATTCTTGTGCTTGTTCAAACTGTGATGTTACAAACCACATTTCTTGACCTTCAATTATGTCTTTAAAAATAAAATTTGCACTTACAGAATCATCACAACTTATTTCAAATATTTTTTTAGCACATCCAGGTTTAAGAACTAACCAATAATCTTCTTGTGGATTAATATTAAAGCAATCTAAATCTCCAGTTTCAGGTTCTATTTTTCCATCTGATGAAATCTGAATTATATCTTCAGAGTCATCATA
>JAUXAK010000013.1 GCA_030619955.1 archaeon
CATTAACATAAATATCTAAATACCATTTAACATAAATTACTCCACCAGCAATATTTACACTACTTTTATCAAAAGTTGTGTTAATAAAAGTATTATTTGAAGTACCTTCGGAATATATATCATGTGTTATTGAATTGCTTATTACTGTATCTTGGATTGTATTGTTTGAGGAAGTCTCTAAATAAATTCCATAATCATTTGAATTTACATTGTTGTTTGATATTATATTGTTTGAGGAAGGACCTAAATAGTCACCTAAATAAATTCCATGATCAGTATTTGAACTTGCATTATTGTTTGTTATAATATTGTTTGATGAAGAATATACAGAAATTCCGTTTCGGTTATTTGAATTTGCAGTATTGTTTGTTATTGTGTTGTTGTTTGAGGAAGAAGTTAAATAAAATCCATAAAAATCATTTGAATTTGCAATGTTATTTGTTATGTTATTGTTTGAGGAAGAATATAAATAAATCCCAAAAATATTTGAACTTGCATTATTGTTTGTTATTGTGTTATTGTCTGAAGAAGAATATAAATAAATTCCCCATCGAAAGTCAGTAATAACACAGTTCTTTATTGTGTTGTTTGATTTTCCACTTAAATAAATACCATGGTCAAGTTCAGAATCATCTCCGTCAATAGTATAACCATCACAATCTATAATAATATCATTTTCTCCTACTGTAAGGCAAGTTCCATCTGTAGTCAAATTTCCGTCTAAAGTACAAGATTCATTAACTGTATCGCCGCAATCAAAATTATAAGTTGAGCCTACGCAGTAACTTAACTGTAGTGGAGCTGCTGAGATAACAAAATCATCTGTTGCATTTAAATTATCATAATCTAAAGCAGAGCCATCACATGAAACATTAAACCAAAAAGTTCCTTCTGAACTAAAACTTTTGTTATGTTTATATAAAAGTGAAATTGCATCAAATGTCATATTTACTACTGCAGACCAAGAACCACTAGAATTTTCAGAAAATTCACACCAAATATTAGAACCATTTATACTTTCACCTGATGTTTTATTTGTGTAATTTGCATAAAAAGTATTGTTTTCATTAATATATATTGTCTGACTTCCTCCTTCAAGGTCAGTTAAATCCCATATTGTTAAGTTAGCATTATCTCCTGCACCACCTCCAGCATATGCTGTAAAACTGTTTGTTGTAAAACTAATATAATTTTCAGTATCAGTAAAGTTTATTTCTAAAGGCTTCCATTCGCCATCACAATCAAATGCTTCTATGTTCCAATCAGAACAATAAATAATATTATTAATTGTTTTATTAGAAATTTTAATTTTTTCTAATAAGATTGTTGCATTTTCAATTGCAATTTCTTTAGAAGGCTCAATTGCAAAAATATAAGTTAGAATGCCTTCTTTTATTTGCTCTGGAGTTGGTCCATCAATCTGAATTATTGTATTATTTGGCAAAAAAATAAAATTAATTTCAGTTTCAAGAAATTCTTCTTGAATTGCAGAACCTGTTATAACATTACTTTCAGCTCCATTTTTACCTTCATCTTCAGCCTCAAGAGGCTCTACAATACCTTCATGTTTTTCTTTACCTCTAACTATCACTTTTTTTATCTTTAATTTAACTTGGCTTTTATTCACATTAATTTCATCATCAATCTCACCATATTTATTAATAATTTTAATTTTCATTAACCCAAGTACTGGTTTTATTAACACAGTTTCACTTGTGCTTAAAATTTCTTGACCTTGATAAGAAAAAGTTATTGTTAAAATATAATCACCTTCCTCAGCAAGACTTAAATTAAGTTTATCTAGATTAAGGTTTATTTGTTTTTCTTCGCCAAGATATTCTTGGCCAAAACCTTCTTTACTTTCAAAATAATCTGTACTAACAGTTAGAATATTTTCTTCTTTAGTTAATATTATAATGTCATCATCAAGTGTTTTATTATCAGTTTTTACACTTCCTGGAACAACATAAGCTTCTTCTTCTGTATCAAGTTCATAATAAAAAGGATTATTAAATGTACAGCTTCCTTTAATAATTTTTCCTGAATCAAATTCATCAAGAACAGCAAAAGCGCTCCATATTCCAAATAAACGACTTATAATTGTAAGAATTGAAAATGAACTTATTGAATTACTATTACCTTTATTATTTGAAGTTAAATCTGTTTCTGAATCTGTTCCAGTTTCTGATGAAGGTTCTGGATTTTCTGGCTCTTCTTCTGGTTCTTCTTCAGTTTCCTCTTCTTCTATTTGTTCCTCTTCTGGTTCTTCTTCATCTTCTTCAGGTTCTTCCTCTGGTTCTTCTTCATCTTCTTCTGGCTCTTCAAGTTCTTCTAGCTCCTCTGGTTCTTCTGGTTTTCCTCTGGTTCTTCCCCTTCCTTCAGCTTTTCCTAGCTCTTCTTCTGGCTCTTCTGATATAGTGATGTTTGTAATAGCTGTTTTGCTTGTAATATTAAGCTGAAAAAATACAGATGGATAAGTAATATCATGGCTTGGCAAACCATAACCAAAACCCCTTCCAGTTATGTTTGTATTTTGAATATAAAAATCACCTTGTTGCTCTTCAATTTCAAGTTCACTTATTTCAACAAATTCTTTAAAAGTAAGCTGTTTTGTCTGGCCATTAATATTTATAATAACAGTAGATGCTGAAGGTATAAGTTCTCCTTCTTTCAAAGAAAGGTCAAAAGTCCCTTGAATTGTTTCATTTGGCAAGAAAAATTCTTTGTCTAAAGTAATTGCCCTGCCAGTAATTCCTGGTTTTATAAAAAACAATAATATAAGAATAACTAAAATTAAGATAAGTAAACCTGTTTTTTTCAATCCCTCTTTTAACATTTTTTTCTTCTTTTTTCTTCCTTTATAAATAATAAGACTAGATCAATTTTTTAATCTAACTTAATTTAATTATAACTTAAATAATTTAAAGTGTCTATTAATTTACTTATTTAAAATCTATTGATTACTAATATTACGTTTATTAAATTATAAGATTGCAGCTTTTTAAAATTTTCTTTAAATCTTTTTCTTTCTAATAACACCCCTCTAAACACATTCTGACACAGTAACATTTTTATAGCTATTGCATTTATTTTTTAAATGGGAAAAACAAGAATAAGATTAGCAAGTATTAATATAGATAAGTTAAATGAAATTATAAATGCGATCAAAGAAATAGCAGCTAAAAGAGGAGTAGTTATCAGGGGGCCTATTCCATTGCCTACAAAAAAATTAAAAATTACAACAAGAAAAAGCCCTTGCGGAGACGGCAAAGCAACTTTTGACAGATTTGAAATGAGAATTCATAAAAGAGTTATTGATATGCCTTCTGATGAAAGAGTTCTTCATAGTATTATGAGAATGTCAATTCCAAAAGATGTGAATGTAGAAATAGAAATGATTGAATAGCTATTGTTTTTTTCTTGTTTTACCAATTAATTAATTTCAGCTTAGCTTTCTTAAAATGAGCATCTTTTGTTATTATAACATTGCAATTTGTTAGCATGGCTATTGCTAAAATTACAGAATCTATGAGTGGGGCTGGAAAGGATAAAGAAATTTTTGCTGCTCTTCTTGCGATTTCTCTATCAATTGCAATAAATTCTATTTTCTCAGATGCTTCAAGAGAATCTATAAATTCATCTATCTTAATCATTGAAACTCCTACCTGGCTAAGTTTTTTATATAGTTCAGCTAGGGTAATATAAGGAATAATCAAAATATCTTCTTTATGTCTAAGATTCCTTATTATTTCAAGTGCTTTTTTGTCTTTTTCACATATTTTCAAAAGAAACCAAGTATCAGCACAAAATCTCATCCTAACGTTCAAATTCTCTTTCTTTTTTTATTTCTTTCCACATTTTTCTAACATTTATCTTAGGAAATTTTTTTGCTACATCTATGACTCTTTCTTCTGGTGTTTTTCTTATCAATTGTATTGTGATAGTACCAGAGGGCATTATCAAAAGTTTTAGAGTATCCCCAGGTTTAAGATGCCATTTTTTTCTCGCCACTTTGGGGATAGTTATCTGGCCTTTTTCTCCTATTGTTATAATTTTCTCTATCATGCAAAAAGTAAGAATTCCTACTTTTTAAATTTTTCGGAATTTAGAAAATCATATTCTATATTTTGTTATTTGAATAAAACATGTAGCTAATTCTAACAAAAGAATTCCAAAATAAAGCTTACTCCAAGGATCTATTATTTTTTTAAGTTGGTCAAATAAATGATAAAAGTTTTCTGTCATTTTTACTATAGTCTTATCTCTTCGTCTTTATGCCTCCTACTTATTTTATTAAAAGAAAAATATCTTGGAGGAATTCCAATTTTATTTATGGCTTCTTCTACTTCATCCACCACTTTCTCTATTTCTCCTTCTCCTTTAGAGCATGAATAAACAGAAGGACCAATTGATTTTTCATTAGGTCTCTTTAAATTAGTATAATCTTCTTCAATAGGCATTTTTATACTGGCAGTATTTTAAGATTTTTTGTAATTGTTTCTCCATAAATATAAGAAAGAACAATTTCAAAGGCTGAAGAATGTGTTTCAGCATCTGTTAATGTTTTCTGGCATGTTACTGTGCCTATAGAAGTTATGCCGCTTAAACTATCAATAGCGCCATAATTAATATCCTGTAACCTGCAACTAAATCCTTCTCCTGCCCTTATTTCTATTTCAACATTATTTTGTTTAAGTTTTTCATCAATATCTTCCTGTTGAATTTTGTCACAATCAGCATTAGGCAGATAAACTTTTCCTAAGCCTTTATTTTCAATCACTGCCCTGACAATAAGTTTATTTCCAGATATCTCTTCACTAATACTTGTTATTTGTATGGGTGCTGCACTATTGCTTTGTTTTTTTATTTTTTCACCTGAAATAGAGCACACTACAGAATCTTTTTTTCCAACACAAATAGTTGCTTGAGTTAGTGTATTATATTTATAACAAGAATCTAAACGTATTATAAAATCAAAAGTAGCTGGTAAAGATATTGGTTTAGCATCTGTTGTAAAAATCAGCCTTTCTTCACCTCCTTCTTGTATTTTAGTTTTTTTAGCTAAAAAATTAGAATTATGTAACTTTGTGTTTACATCCTGAAGATTTTCACCTATTCCACTCAAATAAAAATTTGCTGCTCCCTGAGAAATATCAGCACCACCTTTATTACTAATATCAACATAAATCGGATATTGTTGTTCAGGTACAAGCTCATAAGGAGGAGCTTCTTCAACAAAGTTCATGATAAGAGCTGTTGTGTTAAATTCTAGTTCTTCTTCTTCTTTACATCCCACCTGGCCACTAGTAACTAGAAGTATCACAATAAGTAAAGCTATAATAAAAAAATTAAAATATTTCGTGTTCATATTTTATCTCTTTTTTGTTTTCCTCTTTTTCTTTTAATTTTAATGTTTTTTATGTTTTTAAATGTTTTTTTTATTTTTTTTTATTTTTGATTTATTCTTCTTCTGTTTTAATTCCAAATGCATAGCTTTTTTCAAGAGCAACACCATAATCAAGTGTTATAATAAGAGGATAGCTTTGTTGAACTTCTTCAGCAAGATAAACAGGAGTAGAACATTTTACAAGTTTTTCATTTTCAAATTCAATTATGTCAGTAATTGACTTGCCTGCTACTGTACAAGACATTGTTAAAGGAACCATTTCAGCAGAAAAATAAGTAACATTTTCTTTGCTAAAATCCCATGAAAAAATTCTTGTTAATTTTGCTACTTGTTGTTTTCTTAATAACACATCTAAATCAACCTTATAAGCCTCTTGCTTTTTACGTATACTTTTTACAACACTTACAAGAATAGGTGCTGGCTCCTGACTTAATAAAGGCTGTTCAGGTCCAGGAACTGTTACAGTTGCTGTTGCCTGACTTATTTGCCTGTATCTTAATGAGACAAATAGCTTTCCCTCATATGCCCTTAACATTAAAGGCAGATTATTATAATTATATTCTGCTGTTTCAGGAAAATAGATAGTGATTACAGCTGGTTTAATTTCTTCAGAAATTTTTTTTCCTGTTATTCCTGTAGTTTCTTTTTTTATAATTTCAGCAGCTTTAACATTAAAGAGCTTGCATTCACCATTGCCTTCACTTGATACGCCTCCAAAACCATCATCTATATTATCTTTAATACAAACCTGCCCATTCTTTGGTTTTTGATCATAATTTTCAATCTTAATCCCAATATAAAAAGTTTCACCCTGCTCAATAACTTTGCCCCCTGTTAAATAATCAATTCCAGAAATAAGTGAAAAATCAAGCCCTGTTCTTTTTGCTTCACCTTCCCCAGGCAGACTCGGACATCCTACCTGGCCGCACACAAATAAAAGCAAGATTGATAAACTTAATATTAATATTAAAATTTTTTCTTTCATCTTTCTTTTTTATTTATTAATGCTTATGGTGATTTTATAATTTTTGTTTTGTAGTCTGAATAAACAATATATTCTGCTTCAAGTTCAATAGGTGAAAGCACAGCTTGTCTTGGTGCTTTTGAAACATAAAGGCTGCAAGGAAATGTAAATTTTTCATACTCTAAGTTATAGTTTGCTATGTTTTTTAAAGTTTCATAATCCTGACCTAAAAGTTCAATTTCATGATCTAATGGCTGAAAATGCTCACATGATGCTAAAACACCTTCAGGAAAACTAACTACAATATATTTAACCTCTTTTATATTAGATTCTTCTGCTTGCCTTTTTAACACAATCTGAAAATCATATTCTTTACCTTCTTCAAAAGGCATGTCATTATGACTTGTCATTGCAATACTATAAGGTGCGTTAAATTTCATTTCACTTTTAACAAGACCAATTTTAGGCTCCAAACCTATCCATACAGGCCATACTGTTTTGACAATAACCGGTCTTTCAAGTTCTATAACCACCATTTCACTGTAAATGTTTTTATCAATTGCTTCTTGAATTTCTCCTTTGCAACGAAGTGTTGTATGAAGCTCCTGGCCAGAAGCTGTTGTTGGAAAAATAAATTCATCACCATAAGCATAAGCACCCATTTTTTCAATTTCTAATTCTTTTTCTTTATCTTTACCAAGATAACATTTTGGTTTAATCTTAAGTTCTCCAAATTCTGGATTGCTTACACTAAAAGAAACAAGCAAGTTAATTGTATTTTCTGGACTGATTTTTTTCTCAGAAAAATCCACATCAACATAAAGCTCTTCTTCTGCTGTCTGCACATTTGGATTTTCCCATTGAACAAAAAAAGGGCATCTAGGATCAGCATAAAAACAATATCTGAATTTTGCTATCTCTCCAAAACCTTTTTGCACAGGCTCAATGTCTATTAATTTTAAATATTCACTGGTAACAGGAAGCTGCCAGAAAAAAATTGCTAAATAAATCATTAAAAAAATAAATCCAAAAACTAGTAAATAAGTTATTGGTTTCTTTAAAAAAGGAGGTAAAACATACCAAATAGCAGTTAAACTATAAACACTCAAACCTATTATGAAAAAACCAATGCCTGAAAGAACTACTGAAGCTGCAAGTCCTGAAAATCCAAAACTCATTATTGAAAAAACACTTAGCAACAAACCAATGATTGCACCAACAATCCCCCCAACTAAACCAGAAGATAATGATTCACGCCATTTTTTTGAAATCATTGATATAATAACTGAAAGCACAACAACAAAACTCCAAATAATAATATACAATACTTCCATTTTTTCTCTTAATCTCCTCTTTTTATAAAAACACTAAAATTTTTAAAATTAAAAACCTTTCCATTGACTGAAATGGCAAATGGATATGATTTTCCAACCCAGCGAAAAAGTAAAAAAGCTTTAAAGAAAAAAAGAAAATATAGAGTTTATAAAAGAGGCGGCCACGAAAGAGCAAGAACAAAAAAAGCTTGAGACTTGGATAATACTTAAATAAAAAAGAGTAAAAGAAAAACAAAAAGAAAAATAATGGCAACAATTATTTTTATTAGTGATATTTTACTTATTTCCATTGCAATAGCCTGGCTTTTTGCAGCATGCATAACTGATATAAAAAAAAGAGAAGTGCCAAACTGGTTAAGTTTTAGTCTTATTACTATTGCCTTTGCAATCAGGGTTCTTGCATCTGTGCTTGAAAAACAATTTTTTTATCTTTTTTATGCTTTAATTGCATTTGGAATTTTCTTTTTTTTGGTGAACTTATTTTACAGAATAAAATTTTTCGGGGGCGGTGATGCCAAGCTGCTTCTTGCTTTAGCTGTTGTTCTTGCAACAACTCCTTTTTTTGTTAAATCTTTTGTTTTTCCTTTTTCTTTTGGAATAAATGAACTAAAAGAACCTTTTCTTCTTACTTTTTTTGTTAATGCTTTAACATTAGGGTCTGTTTATGGTCTTGCTGCTGCTTTATTTTTTACTTTAAAAAATAAGAAAAAATTTATTAATGAATTTAAAAAAGAAAGCAAAAAAAGACATTTTAAAACTTTTAAAGTTTGTTCTTGGATTTTTACACTGTTTTGTTTAATATTAAGTTTTTTCTTCTGGAATTTTTTAATTTTCTTTTTCATATTTTTGATTTTACCTTATCTTTTTGTATTTATAAGAGCTGCTGAAAATATTGGCATGATTAAAAAAATTAAAGTAACAAAACTTAGTGAAGGAGATTGGCTTGTTAAAGCAGTCAGGATAAAAAACAAGATAATAAAAGCAGGTTATGAAGGACTTAGCAATCAGGATATCACAGCTATTAAGAGAGCAAAAAAACATAAATATGTTTTAATTAAACAGGGCTTGCCTTTTGTGCCTGTTTTTCTTGTTGCTCTTCTTGCAAGTCTGTTTTTTGGCAATCTGTTAATATTGTTAGTTCAAGCTTTTATTTGAAATAGTTCTATTAATGTATTAAAGAATATTATCAAGGAATCCTTTTCTTAACATGCTTAGAAATTTTCTCAGCTTCACTTGCTTCCCTAGCTTTTTGTTTTTTTATTTCCTTGGCTTGTTGCAGCAGGATTTTTTCTTTTACAACAGATTCTGCTTGTGCTCTTAGCTTTTGCCCTAACTGCTCAATTTCTTTTTTTTCTATTTTTTGTTTCTGCCATTCAAAGCTAATATTATCTTTTTCATATCTTGGAATAATATTAATGCAAAAATGAGGAACTTTTTGTCCAGCAAGTTCACCTTGTGCAATAAAAATATTTGCTCCTAGCGCCTTGGTTATCTGAACTAAAATAGGGGTAATTGTTTTAACAAAAAGAAAAATCTTGTTTAATAAAACATCTGGCAGCTCTTGAATAAAATGATAATGTTGTTTAGGCATTACTAACATATGTCCAAGAGTGGCAGGATACATATCCAGAACAACAAAAATATCATTATCTTCATAAATTTTTATTGTTTCAAGTTTTCCTGAAATAAGCTGGCAAAAAAGACATTCTCCACTTTTTGCTGTTTTTGCTGCTTGCATTTGTGCTTTAATAAATTCTTCTAGCTGTTCAGAACTTGCTTTTTTTATCTGCTCCTTAAGTACTGAAGCTTGTTCAGCTTGTTCCTTTGGCAGATGCTCTAGCTGGTCAAGAATCTGTTCTCTTAATTTTTCAATTTCTTTTTCATTTATTTCTTCTTTATTCATTTTTAATTATTTTCAATTTATTTTAGCCAATCGCTCTTCTGTAATCAACCACATCAATGCTGCTTATTTCTTTTATATGCAAAAGTTCTTCTACTACTTCTTCAGTACTTTTATCTTCTGGCCATGCTATTACCACAATTAATGCTTTTAAACCAAAAGCAATTGGTTGCTCTTCACTAGAATGAAGCTTTGCCCCAAACTTCTTGATTTTTTCTTCAAGTTCTTTTTTTATTTTTTCGAGATCAGTTTCTGGAGAAGAAGGCATAATTTTCAGTTTTAAAATAGCAAATACCATTTTTATGTTAAGGATTTAAGGACCCTCATAACCACAAAGACATTGATATTTAATACTAAGCTTTCGGCAATGAGAGCATCTTGCAATATCTTTCTTGCCGCAAGCAGGACATTTAAAAATTACGCTTTTTTTATCTAAATCCTGGCCACAACTTGAACATTTCATTTTTTTAAATATTTTTCAAGCATATTTTGTAAATTTATATCTATATATTTATCTTCAGACATTTCAGTAAATCCACCTTTTGATTTATTTTTTCTATATTTCCTCATAGATCTTAAGACTTCTATGTCAATAATTTTAGAGCTGAATCCCTGTGCTTCAAGTTTTCTAATTAAATTTTTATTAGCAGGCATTTTTTCTTTTATTTTTTTATTTATTTTTTTATTTTTCTTTTATTTCAATATCACAATGCAGCTCTTTAGCTTTTGTTGTAATTTTACTGCATAGCTCTTTAAGATTTTTATTTGCTTCTTTATAATTTTTTCCTTCTAGGGTTATAAGATAATTTGGCGCGCCTAGATAACTTATTTTAAGTGGAACCTTCTTTTCAGGTTTAGCAGTTTCAAAAACTTTTTTAATTTTTTCAATGCCATCTGAAGCTTTACTGCTAAGACTGATCTTTGTTTTTACAATAACTTTTTTTTCTTTAATTTTTTCAGAGATAATATCTAAAAAATTTTTTGCCTCTTCTTGACTAAAACCAAAAGTTTTAAGTTTGGATAATGATTCTTCTGATTTTATTTCTGTTAACTCTTGTAAAAGTATTGCAAGGCCAAGCTTGCCTAACTTTTCATTTATGGTTTTAGCAAGCTGCTCTGCTCTAGTTTTGTTTGTTGTTAAACCAAGCATCACAAGAGCCTCTTTTGCACGTTTATGTGCTGTTACCACTTCTTTTTTTTCTTTTTTAGTTACCCTACGTAATGAAAGATCAACATGGCCTTTGAGTTCATCAACTCTTAACACTTTACAAACTATTTTCTGACCAATTTTTATATAATCCCTTATATTTCTAATTCTGCCAGGAGCAACCTCACTAAAAGGAATCACACCTTCCTTATTATAATCATCAAGAGTGATAAAAACAGAAGGGCCTACTGTCCTGTTTACTGTACAAAGCAGGATTTCATTTTCTTCAGGAAATTCTTTTTTCTTTTCTTTTTCCATTTTTCTTTTTATCTTTTGCTTGTTGGTTTTTTCTTTTATTATTTAAAAACTTCAAGTACTTTAGCTTTAATTTTAACTTTACTTGCTTCTGATTTAGTTAAAATGTAATTGCATTTTAAGCATTTTACTTTAGTTGTGGCTTTACCAAATATTACTTGTTCAGCATTACATTTAGGACATCGAATACGAACAAATTTACTTTTTATAACACGTAATTTTTTTGGCATTTTTTGTTTATTCTTTTTGTTTTTTTGCTTTATTTCTTTATTTTTTTATTTTTATTTTACAAGAAGTCAAGGTTTTTAAATCTTAATTTTTATTTCTTGCATTTCAAGTTCTTTTTGTA
>JAUXAK010000002.1 GCA_030619955.1 archaeon
ACTGTTAAGCCAGCGTCTCTGACTGCAAATCTTGCCATATGAGGATTATCTTTTTGTTTTTCAATAACTAATGGCTTAACTGGTTTTATTTTTACTATGGCAACATCCCCGTTCTTTAAAAAGTCAGGATTTTCTTGAGAAACTTGCCCTGTTTTTGGGTCAAGTTTTTTTTGTAATTCAGTAAATTGTGCTGGAACCTGAGCAGTATGTATATGCAATACAGGAGTATAGCCTTTAGCTATAACAGTTGGGTGATTTATTACAGCTATTTGTGCTGTAAATTCTTCAGCAATTGCCGGTGGATTAGCTGCTGAAGCAATAACATCTCCTCTTGCAATATCTTGTTTTCCTATGCCTCTAATATTTACTCCAACATTGTCTCCTGCTAAAGCTTCTTTTAACATCTCATGATGCATTTCAACTGTCTTGATTTCACCTTGGATGCCTTTGCCAGTTTTTGCAGGCAATACAATAATCTTATCACCAGGACTCATTTTTCCTGTTTCAATCTTACCTACTGGAACTGTGCCAACACCAGTAATAGAATAAACATCTTGAATAGGCATTCTTAAAGGCATGTTAGTAGGTTTTTTTGGTTCTGAGAAAATATCAAATTGATCAAGCAAAATAGGACCTTTATACCATGCCATATGCTCAGATTTTTTTGCAATATTATCACCTTTAAAACCACTTCCTGGAATAAAATTAATATTCTCAAGTTTATAGCCTGCTGTTTTAAGCAAAGCACCTATATCTTCTTTAACTTTATTAAACTTAGATTCATCATAATTAACCAAATCCATTTTATTAACTAAAACAGCAATTTGCTCAACACCCATTGTTCTACAAAGCCATACATGTTCTTTTGTCTGAGCCATTACACCTTCAGGAGCAGCCACTACAAGGATAGCTGCATCAGCCTGGCTTGTACCAGTAATCATGTTTTTAACAAAATCTCTATGCCCTGGAGCATCTATTATAGTGATAGAATATTTTTTTGTAACAATTTTTCTATAAGCTAAGTCAATTGTCAAGCCTCTTTCTTGCTCTTCTTTTAATCTATCCATAACAAAAGCAAATTCAAAACCTTTCTTGCCTAATTTTTCAGCAATATTTTTCATTTTCTGAAGCTCTTGTTCAGAAAACTTGCCTGTTTCATAGAACATTCTACCTATGGCTGTACTTTTACCATGGTCAACATGACCTACAAATACAACATTCATGTTTGGTTTTTCTGCTGGCATTTTAAAATCATTATAAAATGAGAAAATATATTTATAAATCTTTCGAATTTTTTACTCGTTAAGAAAAAATTTTATTTAAGTTATTTAAAAAATTCTAATGCTTTTTTTAATTCCAAATTTGATTTTGCATGATAGAAAGATTTAAATAGGACAATTGTCCTATTTTTATATGGGAAGAAAAGCTGGTCCTGATAATAAAAAAATCCTGAAAATAAAAAGATGTTTAAAAAAGAATCCAAGAGGGACTTGGATCAGAGAAATAGCAAGACAAACTGAGATTAGCAAATCTACTGTTCATAGGTATATGATTGAATTTATGAAAAAAGATATTGAGGAAGTTATATCAATTTCAAAATTAGTAAAAATTTTCAAATTAAAAAGGGGGTGATTAATATGAAAAATTTAATATTTGATACAAAAGAAATATTAGCAGAATTATGTAAAAACCAACATTTTACTTACTTAGAAGAAGAAAGCAAACTATTAATGAAAAGAACAAAAGGACACAATGTGCAATTTTTATTTCCTATAAAAATAAAAATTAATCCTATTACTGTTGGTTTAATTATTGGAGAAGGCTACATAGATAATAGACAATTTGTGTTTGCTAATTCTAATGAAAAAATAATAAAAAATATTCTTGAATTTCTTTCATAGTTTAATATTTCTTTTATAACTACGTTAGAAGTAGCTACTAAAAATATGGATAATAATTTTGTTAAGAGATCTAAAAATCAGTGGGAAAAGGCAATTAATAGAAAAATAAAACATATTAGAATCAGAAAAGAATTTAATAATACAACTAAAAAAGGAACTTTGCATATCAAATGCTATAATTCTTGTTTTGCAAAAGTTCTTAAAACTATTTTTAAAAATATGAAGAAAAAAGTTGAATTAGATAAAGATCTTACAAAAGAATATATTAAAGGAATTTTAGCAGCAGAAGGTAATATAAATGTGAAATCAACAACTACAAATTGTTTATATTTAGTTAGAATAAGTGCAAAGAAAAAAGAAGAAAGGGAACATTACAAAAGATGTCTAGAAAAAATAGGAATTAAAATCTATTGTAAGGATATGTCAACAATAGATAAAAATGATGAAAGAACAAAAAATTGGAAAACAAAAAAAGGAAGAAGTGGAGCAGTCCTAATTAATAGATGGCTAAATTTTTATAAAATTTTTTTAATGGATTTATTAGATATTCACGAAGATAAAAAAAGAAAATTCATAAAACATTTTTTATATAATAAGACTACTAAATGGCTTCTTGAATTTAAGGAACTTTCTTCTGAGAAATGGTTTAGAATGAAAGATCTTAAGGAAAAGTTTAATTTAGTGAGGCAACCATCTGATAGAGTTAATAGGATGCTTGAACTAAAATTTTTAGTGAAAAAGAAAATTAATCAATCTAAAATAAGACCTGTTTATGCTTATAGATTAACTGAGAAATATTTTGAGTTTATCAATAAATTACTTGACAACTCCCCATTTATCAATTGCCATTTTTAGTTCTGGATGTGTTTTAGCACATTTTTTAAGTGGGATGTTTTGCATTGTTGCGCAGAGTGCTTGATTTATTGCTTTTGCTCCACTAAAAGTGCCATTAGGATGTCCATGACATCCTCCGCCAAACTGAAGTATTATGTCTTTGCCTAGGAATTTTACTATGCGTGGAATATGGCCAGGATGTATGCCCCCTGAACAGATTACAAAAACTGGTTTTATATTGCCCCAAGATTCTGCTAATGTATGGCCTACAGGTCTTTCTTTAACAAACTTTTTTTCAATTTCTTCACTTATATGTGTTACTTCTTGACGTTCACCAGCCATTTTTCCAACTATTGTTCCTATATGTAGCTGGTCAATTCCAATTAATCTTGCAATATCTGCTATCACTAACATTGAAATGCCATGTTTAGGGTTTCTTGTCATCATAGCATGTCCTGCACGATGTCCGTGTAAAATTAAATTTAGGTTTTCATTTCTTAAAGTTTGTAAAGCAGACCATCCCACAGTTATTATATCTATCATAACACATCTTCCACCTTCTTTTTTTACTAATCTTGCCCTCCTTAACATTTCAGTTGTTTCTGCAGTAACATTTGGCACGTAAATTTTCTTCTCTCCTGTTTCTTTCTCAGCTTTTCTTCTCATTTTCAAGCTTTCCCTTACATTTTTTCCAAATTTGTTGAATTTCAAGGAAGTCAAATTTTCATCCATTTTGACTAAATCTAAACCACCAATCCATGATTCATAGGCAACTTTTGCATGCTCCTTAGAATTCAGCCCCACCTTCGGCTTTACAATCGTTCCGATTAAAGGCCTTTTTGGGATTTTTAGTATTTTTCTTATTCCTTTTATGCCATATTTTGGCCCTTCAAATGATTTCATTAATTGATAAGGCCATTTTATATCTTCGAGCCTTAAGTTTGCAATATCTTTCATACCAAAAATGTTTCCTGCAATGCTGCTTAAAATTTGGGGCATATTTCCTAGTTCAAAAAGCTCAAAAGGATAAGCAATCTTTACATAGTTTCCTTTTATTAAGAAAACCCTTGCACCAAGCTTGTTGATTCTGGGAGGAGCTTTTGTAATTGTAGTCCATGTTCCTATCGATGATTCAGAAGCGACAGCTCCAGTTGCTTTTTTCATACTGACACCTTTAGCTGGTTCAACATAAAACTCACAAACTAGATCGCTTTTAGCTGGTCTATAGTTTAAATCAACATAATCAGTATATTTCATTTTGACCTCTTTTACTCTTTTAATAGAAAAGGCTTTATTAAATTTTTCTAAAAGATATTTAAATATGTTTTTCTTATATTAAACATGGAAAAAACAAGAAGAAAAGCAAAAGAAAGTAAAAAGCAAAAAAAGAGGAAAAAACAAAAACCCAAAGACAAGTTAGAAAGATGGTTTGATAAAAATACTTTTCATTGTTCAGAATTTTCTAATATCAAAAAACTTCTTAAGTTAAAAGAAGAGCAGAATATTAAGATTTCTGTTGGCATTCCTACTTTAAATGAGCAAGAATCTATTGGAAAAATAATAAAAATAATAAAAACAAAATTAATGGATAATGTTCCATTGATAGATGAAATAGTTGTTATTGATTCTGGTTCAGATGACAAAACATGCAGAATAGCAAAAAAAGCAGGAGCAGATGTTTATTTAGCTGAAGATTATATTAAAAATTATAATTTTAAAGGTAAAGGTGTGAATTTATGGAAAAGTCTTTTTCTGTTAAAAGGTGATATCATATTATGGATTGACGGCGACATTAAAAATATGCATCCTAGATTTGTTTATGCTCTAGTAGGACCTCTTTTAAAAAGAAAAGATATTGGTTTTGTTAAAGCATTTTATGAAAGACCAATAAAAAAAGGTGGTAAGTTATATCCAAGTGGCGGCGGCAGAGTCACAGAAATATTAGTAAAACCATTACTAAATGCTTTTTTTCCAGAACTTTCAAGAATTTTACAGCCTTTGTCAGGAGAATATGCTGGAAAACGCTCTTTATTAGAAAAAGTTCCTTTTTTTGTAGGCTATGGAGTTGAAACAGGACTTTTAATTGACATATATCAAAAATATGGTTTAAATGCAATTGCTCAGGTTGATATATTAAAAAGAATACATCGCAATAGAAAACTTCCAGCTTTGAAAAAAATGTCTTTTGGTATTTTACAGGCATTCCTACAAAGAGCTAAAGAGCTAAAAAAAATTAAGATTAAAGATAAAGTAAATAATATTTTAAGGTATAGTATTTCATATAAAGGCAGATATTATCCAAAAAGTAAAAAAATTGAAGTTATTGAACTGCCGCCAATGGCAACCATTAAAGAGTATGAAAATAAAAAATTTTGAAAAGTTTAAAAAGATTAATTAAAAAATAATCTACTCTTGTCCTTTTAGATCTCTTAAAATTTTGTATCTAAAAAAATGGGCCTAGGAGGATTCGAACCCCCAACTAGCGGTTTCTTCCAGAAAACCGAAGCCGCTCGTTTTATCCATTGAACTATAGGCCCAAAACTATCAGGAAAATCTATTTAAAATACTTTATCATTTCAATATTATGAAAAAAAGAGGAAAAGAGAAAGGAAAAAGAAAAGAGAATAAAAACGAGCATAAAAACATAAAAAAGAAAAATAAGAAAAACATTGAAAAAAATCTGATACTTGAGTTTGTTTTATTTGCTTTTGCAGTTTTATCAATAGCATTTTTTTGGAGAAATAATGTAATAACAACATGGTTGTTAATTTTTGGCTGGTTAGTTGCAATCTTATTATGGCATAAAAAAGAGGATATCTTATTTTTTGTTGCTGCTGCTGTGCTTGGCTTAATCATTGAATTAATTGGTGTGCATTTTGGAGTTTGGGCTTATGGAAATCCTTCTTGGCTTGGCATTCCAGTGTGGATTCCTTTAGCTTATGGCTATTCTAGTATTGTTATATCTAAGATTGGAAAAACAATCTCAAATTTTGGTTTTGGACAAAAAGTTGAAAAAGAAAGAAAAACTCAAAAATATAAAAAAGCAGCTGAATTAATTATAGAGTGTATTTTATATGTTGCTGCAGTTTCATTAATGGTTTTGCTTTGGAAAAATAATATAATTACACTTATTATGCTGTTGATTATATGGCTTATCGCTATCTTAATATGGCACAGAAAAATTGATATTTTATTTTTTATAATTGGCTGTGTAATTTGTCCGATAGTGGATTTTGTTAATATTCCATTAGGAGTCTGGACATATACAAATCCAAGCTTTATAATTCCAATATGGCTTCCTCTATTTTATGGTTTTGGTAGTGTTCTCTCTCAAAGAATTGTTAAAACAATACTAAGAAAATAAAGAAATAAGGCAAGTAAAGCAAAAATAAATAAGAATAAGATATTTAAAATACATTTTCTTCTTAACAAAATGAAAAAGGGGATAAGGACAGCAGAAGCAATAGCAATTTTAATAGGGATGATAATTGGTGCAGGCATACTTGGAATTCCTTATGTTATTGCCCAAGCTGGTTTGTTCTGGGGTTTAATTAATTTAATTGGTATTGGCTTAATTATTTTATTAGTTCATCTTTATCTTGGTGAAATAATTTTAAGAACAAAAGGAAAACATCAACTTCCAGGTTATGCTTTTATTTATTTAGGAAAGCCAGGAAGAGCTTTGATGTTAATTTCAATGATGCTTGTTCAGTATGGAGCTTTAATTGCCTACATGTTTGGTGAAGGTGAGGTTCTTAGTTTTATTTTTTTTGGAATAACATCTTTATCTTTACATGTTTTATTTTCATTAATCTTTTTTATAATAATGGCTGCACTTGTTTTTTTTGGTTTAAAGACACTTGGTAAAGGAGAATTAATTGGTGTTACTGCAATTATTGCCATTGTAATTGCAATTGCAGTTTATTTCTTACCTCAAACACAAATACTTAATTTCCTGGCTTTTAATCCTAGCTTAGCTTTAAGAGCTTTCTTTCCTTATGGAGCTATTTTATTTGCTTATCTTGGTTTTGCAGCAATACCTGAGATGAAAGAAATACTAAACAGCAAGAAAGCAAAAGCTTCAATGAAAAAAGCCATTATAATTGGCAGTTTAATTCCAATAGCTATCTACTTGTTATTTGCAATAACTGTTGTTAATTTTAAAGGTCTTGCAACTCCAGATATTGCAACAATTGCACTTGGCAGACTAGTTTCTTTGTTTGCTGTTTTTACAATGTTTACTTCATTTTTAGCTATAGGTTTAGCTCAAAAAGAAATTTTTTGGTATGATTTAAAGTTCAAACATTTTATGTCATGGTTTTTAACATGTGTTCCTGTCTTGTTAATAAGCTTGGCAATTATTTTCTTTAACTTAGCAACTTTTGTCCAGATTATTTCATTTGCAGGAGCAGTTGCAGGAGGTTTAGGAGGAATATTAATTATGCTAATGGCACATCGTGCAAAAAAACTTGGAAAGAGAGAGCCTGAATATTCAATAGGAATAAATAAATTTATTATTATAGCTTTGATTGCGCTATTTGCTTTTGGAATGGCATATCAATTTATATTTTAAAAAAGTGTTTTAAAAAATGTTATGGTTAATATTAATATTGATTGTTGTATTTCTTTGGGCAATTGTTAATATCTTTGATAAACATATTGTAACAGATGAACTTAAAGACCCTTTTTTATGTACTACAGTTTATGGAATCATAACATTTATTTTATTTAGTGTTATAGTTTTAATAACAAGACAAAAAATAATGCTGCCTTCTAATGTTATCATAGCTACAGTTAGTGCTGGAATTGTGCTAGGAATAGCTATTTTTTTCTATTATAAAAGTCTTGGCCACGAAGAAGTTTCAAGAGTTATGCCAATGTTAGAATTAGTTCCTTTATTTACACTTATTTTAGCAACAGTTTTTTTACATGAATATTTCAGTTTTATGAAATATGTTGGCATGGCTTTACTTATTGGTGGAGGATTTTTAATTTCATTGAAAAAATCTAAAAAAAGTAAGAAGTTTTATTTAACTCCTGTTGTTATTACTGTTTTAATAGCTGCAATATTTTTTGCATTAAGAAGTGTTCTTGTTAGATATGCTACATTTTATGCTTCTTCATTACAATTAATTTTTTGGATTGGTTTAGGTGGATTTTTTGTTGCTTTAATTTTATTAATTTTTCATCATCCACATATTATTAAAAAAACTCAAATAAAAGGATTTGAACATCTAATAATTATCAATGCATTTAGTGCTATAACTTTTATTCTTTATGTTTATATTATTAAAATTGCTCCAGCTGTCAGTTTTGTATCTGCTCTTGGAGCTGTGCAAGGTTTGTTTGTTTTTATTATCGCAACAATTTTAAGTAGAGCTGGAAAAATTGTACATGAATCATTGAAAAGAGATATAATCATTCAAAAGATAATTGCTATTGTTTTAATTATATTTGGTGTTATCTTAATCACAATTTAATCTGCAGATCAAGAACATAATGATCAAAAGCAGGTGAATAACTTTTTACTTTAACTGCTCTAAGCAGTTTAATTTTAAGTTTATATTTAGAAGCAATTAAATTGATTTTCTTAATTAAATTATTTATCCTTCTTTTTTTATTTTTCTTCTCAATTAAACAAGAATAATAAATTTTTGTTTTTTTCTTAGCAATTTGAAAAGCTGCATTTAAATATCTGTATGGAGAAGGCAGCAAGCCCATTAAAATTCTGTCTGCTTTAACTTGCTTAGCAAGTTTTGGCACAATTTTAGAACAGTTTCCCTTAATAGCCTTAATATTTTTCAATTTATTCAATTTTATATTTTCAAGTAAATAATAATATGCTCTAGGATTAAGTTCAATTGCATAAACTTTTGTTTCTGTGCATTTTGCAAGAGGCAAACTGAAATAGCCAATTCCAGCAAACATATCAACTATGATTTCAGATTTTTTTGCAATTTTAGCTATTCTATGTCTTTCATTTATATTGCCTTTAGCAAACATAATCTTTTTAACATCAAATTTGTAAAATATGCCTGATTCATGATGAATTGTTTCTGTTTTTTTGCTTTTTACTCGAGAAATAAGAACCTTGAGTTGCGGCTGCCTGAACTGGCTTTTAATTTTACCTGTTCTAACACAAATTGTCTTTATGTAAGGAAATTTTTTTAAGAATTTTTTAGCTTCTTTCTTATTTATTTTATTAAAAATTAAAATATTGCCAATTTGTTGATATTTCATTTTCTTATTAAATAAATTTAAATATGCTTTTAATATTTTCTTTGTTATGATACCAAAAAAACTTCAAACCTTACTAAAGAAACAGCACTATGTTCTGGTTGGAAATCACTCTGCTGTTCAAATCTGTAGATATACTAAAAAATCTATTCTTGATGAAGATGTATGTTATAAACAGAAATTTTATGGAATTCAATGTCATAGATGTTGTCAGATGGCTCCAACTGTTGTTTGGTGTCAACATCGCTGTATTTTCTGCTGGCGAGCTATTGAGCATACTCTAGGAGATAAACTCAAAAACAAGTCCGATGAACCAAAAGAAATAATAAATAAATGTATAGAAGCTCAGAAAAAACAACTTATTGGATTTATGGGTAATCCAAAATCTAATAAAATAAAACTCCAGGAAGCATTTCAGCCAAAACATTTTGCCATAAGTTTAGCAGGAGAACCCACAATTTATCCTAAATTAAACAAGTTAATTAAAGAACTTCATAAAAGAAAAATCACATCTTTTTTAGTAACAAATGGTATGTTACCTAGAGTTTTAGAAAAAATTGAGATGCCAACACAGCTTTATGTTTCAGTTGATGCCCCAAATGAAAAAATTTACAAAAAAATTGATAGACCAGTAACAGGCAAATGGGAAAATTTAATTAAAACATTAAAATTACTTCCAAGCTTAAAAACAAGAACTGTTTTGAGATTAACTCTCATTCGGAATATGAATATGATTGAGCCTAAAAATTATGCAAAGCTAATCAAGATAGCTAAACCAATGTTTGTTGAACTTAAAGGTTATGTTGCAGTTGGATTTTCTCGCAATAGACTTGGCATATCATTTATGCCTTTACACTCTGAAATTAAAAACTTTGCTCAAGAAGTTGCAAAACATTCTGGATATAAAATTATTGATGAGAAGCAAAACAGCAGAGTTGTGCTTTTAATGAAAAAAGATAGAAAAGACCGAATCATGAAATTTAATTAGGTCTTTTCAGTAATTTTTTTTCATAACATATTTTTAATATACAATCTTCATGAAAAACAAAATCATCAATTGAAATTCCTATTTCAATATGTTTCATACATTCTGGACATGTACGAGGATTAAGAGCTTTTTTAGAATCAAAAAAAGGAGTAAAAATATTAACTGCATACTTAATAGCAGCTTGAAATGCACAATTTTCATATTTACTTCCAATTTCAACTCCCTTAGCCATTATCATATTTAGTTAAAAAGATTTATAAAATTAATTGCAGTATAATTATTATGATTAAGATGATTATTGGCTTCATGGGCATGTTTTTAATTTTGTTTGCTTTTTTTATGAATCAGACTCATAAATGGAAAACTGAATATCCTATTTATGATTTTGTTAATTTGATTGGAGCACTCCTGTTGCTTATTTATTCTTACCTAATTAAAAGCTGGCCTTTTCTTGTTCTTAATTTAGTATGGGCTGCTGTTTCTGTAAGAGAAGCTTATATAGATATGAAGATTAAAAAGAAAGTTAGAAAGAGAAAAAAGAAAGCAGGGCTTGGACACAAAAGAAAATAGCTTTTTTGTATAGTAATTTTTATAAGTAACACTATCAAATAATTTATATGGCAAATCTATCAAAAATAATTAAATTAGAAGAATGTGAAAATCTTACAGTTTTGTCTGAATTAATATTGGATTTAGAGAAATTTATTCCCCTTGTTAATTATTATGAAAAATCAAATGATATTAAAGATATAGTAAAAATACAAGAATATTTTAGAAAAAGATATGGTAAAAAAATTGAAAAATTTAAAGATCTTTCTGAATTTTCCAGGTTAAATAAAGATACTAGATTAAAAATAATTCATGCTTATTATTATTTGCAAAATAAACCGCGTATAAAAAGTCAATTTTATTTTTCTGTAGATAATTAGTAATTTTTAACTCTTTTCTAGAATCTGAGCCTTTATTCCCTGCTCTTCGCAAAGTTTTACAAATTGTTCTGCATCAGCTTTGCTTCCTATGATACTGCTGAAATGCATTGGAATAGCAAGACTTGGCTTGATAATTAAAGCTGCTTTTGCAGCTTCTTCTGCATTCATTGTATAAGTGCCTGAAACTGGAAGTAATGCTATAAAATAATTTCCTTTTTTTGCATAACCAGTAAGTTTTTCCATTTCTTTGATAATATCTGTATCTCCAGCATGATAAATAACCATGCTGTCTGACTGAATTATGTAACCTATCCATGCTTCTGATTTTGGATGAAACTTTTTATTTATATTATAAGCTTCAATAGTTTTGATTTTTATACTATTAAAAGTAAAAGTAGCATCTGGTTCAACAAGCTCAAGTTGTATTTTTTGTTTAAGTCTAGCTATCTTGCTTTGGCAATCTGCTGTAGCAAGAATTACTGTATTATCTTTTGCTATTTTTTCAATATCCTTTTGTGAACAATGATCATAATGACTATGTGTTATTAAAATAAAATCAGCATCTGCTTTACTGTTAGATAATTGATAAGGATCTATATAGAAAATTTTATTTTGTATTTTAATTTTAAATGAAGCATGACCAAGCCAATCAAGTTCTATATCCTGGATTTTCATTTTTCATTTACTTTTTGTTTTGTCTTTTATATAAAATACTTGCTATTATGCCCAATACAGCAGTATCAATTCTTGCTACGAGTAAAGATATTATTGAAACAATCAACAAACCATACCAAGCAATTTTTTTCTTTTCAGTCATATATGTAAGATAAGCCATTATAACAGCAAGAACAAACCATATAATAATAATTGCAATAATAGCAGATTCAAGAGCAGCTATCTCAAAACTTGCATTTGCAGTTAAAATAGCTTCTTGCATTTCACTTAAAATTTCATTATATTTAGCAAGTAAATAAAAAGAATTAATCACAAGAAAAACAATTGCAATAATACTCAAAATAAGAGCTACCTTACTTTTTTTTCTTTTCTTTTTTATTTTTACTTTTTTTCTTTGAACTTTTTTCTTTGTTTTTGCCATCTTTTATCTTTTGTTTTTTATCTTTTTGTTCTATAAACTTTGCTCTTTTAAAGGTTTTTGGTTTGTTTTGATTTTTTTGTTTTTTATGGCCAGTATCTTGCCATTGTTCTTGGAAATGGTATTGCATCACGAATATGTTCAAGATGGCATATCCATGAAATAAATCTTTCAACTCCAAGGCCAAAACCACTATGTGGAACAGAGCCATATCTTCTTGTATCAAAATACCATTTATATTTTTCAATTTTCTCACCAGCTGCTTTAAGAGATTTTTTTAACTCTGCTATGCTTGTGTCTCGTTCACTTCCTCCAATAAGTTCACCATAACCTTCTGGTACAAGCATGTCAAAACATATTGCTGTTTCTGGCTTTTTTGGATCACGCGGCTTGTAAAAAGCCATAATCTCCTTAGGATAATTTGTCACAAATATTGGTGTGTCAAAAAGTTCTGTTAGCTTATCTTCTTCTATAGTCCTTAAATCTTTACCCCATTTTACTGTCATGCTTTTTTTTTCTTTTAATAGCTTTAAAGCGTTATCATAAGTTATTCTTGGAAATTTCTTTTTTAATGCACTTTCAAGAATCTTTGTATCTCTTTTTAAAAATTCAAGTTCTTTTTTATTTGTTTGAAGAACTTTTTTAATAACATACTTCACAACTTCTTCTGCAATATCCAAAAGTTCTGGAAGTTTTATCCATGCTGCTTCAACTTCAGCATGCCAATATTCAGCCAAATGCCTTGAAGTTTTGCTTCTTTCAGCTCTAAATGATGGAGCAATTGTAAAAATTTTTTCCAGCCCAAATATGCCTGCTTCTGCATAAAACTGCCATGTTTGTGTTAGATAGAGGGGTTTTCCAAAATAATCAATTTTAAATAATGTAGGACCTGTTTCAGCAACACCGCTTGTTATTGATGGTGCATGAAACTCATAATAACCTTGTTTTTTAAAATATTCTCGGATTGCATCAAAAACAGTTGATCTTATTTTTAAAATAGCAGTCATTTTTGGATCCCTAATCCATAAATGCCTGTAATCAAGAAGCAATTCAGGACTTAAATATTGCTTTCGAACTGGGATTGGAAATTTCTCAGCAAATTGAATAATTTTTAATTTATTAACAGAAATTTCATAATTAGTCGGAGCTCTCTTTTCTTTATAGATACTACCTTCAAGCTCAACACTGCTTTCAATTGTTAACTTTTCAGCATCTTTCCAAATTTGTTTGGAAACTTTTTCTTTTTTTATAATACATTGAATAATATTGCTTGAATCCCTAAGGACAATGAAAATCTTGTCTTTTAGTTTTCTCTCTCTATAAACCCAGCCTCTCAGGCTTACTGTACCTCTTTTTTTGTCTAGTGCCTGCTGCACTGAAATAAATTTCATAAAAGCAGAAAAGAAAGAAGATATTTAAAGTTTTTGAACTACTTAACTAAAATCCTGATTTTTAAGCCTTGTTTATTTATCTGTTTATGCTTCTCTATTAATTCAGCATATTCTTTATCTGTGTCTAATAAGGAATAAACTTTTCCATTTTCTAAGAAACAAGGATTTACATATCTAAATTTCTTTTTAATATCTAATTCAAATCCAGGATTTTTTCTATCTTTTATTGCTTTGAATCCATTATACAATAAATCTAGTGTATCAGTTATTTTTTTTATATTAGATGAAACCAGTTTATTAACAACATAATTATCATCTTTAAAAAAATCATTTTTAGTTATAATTTTGTTTTCCATTGCAATTTTTATTACATTTGAAAATAATTTATATCTTACTAACGCCTGGGTTCCACCCCAATGTTCTGTTTGGCATTTCATGAAATTTTCCCCAAATAGTTTTGCAGCCCTATGTGAATTAAAAATTACTTTATTATTGTATGTAGTTATGGATTCAACTATGAGGGAAATAACCTTCTTATCAAATAATTCATCTCTTAAACAATAATCAACTCTATCTACACAAAGAAGGGGTATCTCTTGTTCTAATAATGAAAAATTTTCTATATTTGAAATTTTATTAATATTATAATTGTATTTTTCAACTACTTCTTTGACTTTAGAATTAGCAATAAATCTGTTATGGATTTTATCTTGATGATCTTCATCTCTTTCAGAGTTAAATACCCAATCTACAACATGAGAAAAAGCTGTATGAGAAATATCATGCGATAAACCAGCTATCTGTTCTTCTATAGAGGCATTTAATTTTCTTAATAATATAAAAACTCCTAAAGAATGTTCATATCTAGAATAACCTTTAAGATGATAAAATTGTGAAGGAATCCCGTATTGGGCTATATTTTTTAATCTCTGCAATTCTTTAGTTAAAATTAAATCTAAGAATAGAGGTTCAGATATTTTTTCTTTACCATATATCCTATCTTCTAATACTATCATAAAAAGAAAAAGAGGTAATGTTTTATAAGATTTCTTAAAGTTTATTATATATTATAAATTAGAACTTTTATTTTTCAGCTTCTCCAAGAACAGCTAGCTCATTTGAATAAACAACATGCTTTTTTTCTTTTGCATCTATATAGCTAACAACTGCTTTAGGAATCTTAATAGTGCCTACTGGTATAACCTTTGAATAAATTATGTATGAAATAACTCTGCTTTCATCAGGAGAAAGTGTGCCAAATTTCCATACAATCTTGTTTTTCTCAATTTTATCTGGCTTCATAGCACCAAAACGCTCATAAAGTTTTGTAATAATAGGAAGTTTTTCAGTGCATACAACTTCTTTAGCTTCTTCACCTATATTCTTAATAAAAAGCACTATCTTTAATGCAAATTCCCCTCCTTTTGTCCTTATTTTGATTGCTTTTTTCTTAACAATCATATGAGGTCTTCTTTTTAAATAAATAATAACTGCCGCTATAATAGCTAGAATAAGAATCGCTACTTGGATTGTGTAATCTGTTTTTATTTCTATTGTAAAAGATTCACCAGGTTCAATTTCACGTTGCCAGCCAATTGATACTTTATTAAAAGAAGGCTTTTCATAAGTTGGTTGAATATTAAATGAACTAAAAGAATATTCAAATTTGTTTTTTGCAGTCTCAATTGTAACTAATTTTGGCGAGTTTCCTTCATTCTTTTTTGTAATAATCTCTGTAAAACTAAGAATGCCTATGCGTGTTGTTTCAGTTGTTATAATATTTATAAACTCTTCAACCAAAATTTTTTTTTCAGTTATATGTTCATAAACCTTGCCATCATAATCATTAATGAAAAATGTTAACTTGAGGATATTTTCTCCTGCTCTTGCTGTTTTTAACTTGTCTTGATCTAATTCTAACTCAATTTTATGAGATGATCTTGCATTAAGGGTTATGTCCTGTTCTGCTTTAGAAAAATCTGAATCAAGAATAAACTTTACTGTTCCGAGATTAATGTTTTTATTTGTAATATTAAATTTAAGTACAGAGTCAGCTCTTGTGATACTAGAAGGCATTTTTACAGAAATAATATTTTCCAAAGGAAGGATCTCCATAAATATGCTGTCTGTAATTGCTCCGCTTTTTTCACCTTTAATAAAATATTCAAAAGAATATAAGCCTTGTTTTTTAAGAAGTCCAAAAGGCAGTGCAGTTAATGAAATAGTTTTCTCTTGTCCTGCAGGAATTAAAAAAGAAGTTATAGGAACTACTTTTAAATATGGCCTAAGAATAGAGTAAACCTTGAAAGAATCATCCTGAACATTATTATTTTTTATTGTTAAATCATATTTTACCGGAATGCTAAGTTCAAGAGCAACAACATCATTAATCGCTTGTTTGCTGAATTCAAAAGTTTGAGAATAAGCTAGAGGTAATGTGATAATCACTATCAAAAACATCAACATCAATATTAAGAAAATTGTTTTTTTCATGTTCTTGTTATGTTAGTCTTCTTTAAATATTTTTTTATTATAAAAGCTCTATAAGAGAGTGTATAAGACATTATAAAAAATCAAAAATTTATTCCACATCTCTACATCTCTACCCTACTGACATGCCCTTGTTTCTGGAATCTTATTATATGCTCAACAAAAGATTCTATTTTTGTTTCATGACTCACAAGAATTAGCTGTTCTGCCTTAAGCTCTTGAAGCACGTCCCTCATTTTATCTAGCTGCTCAGAAGAGAAGCCATCAGTTGGCTCATCTAAAATGAGAAGGTTTCTTGTTGCAAGTTTGCTCAGCATTGAATTAATTACTTGATTTAAAGCAAGCCGGTATGCAAGTGCAAGAGCTGTTCTTTCTCCACCACTTAAATAATTATAATTTATTTCATAACCCTCTTGCTCAATAGATGGTGTAAAATCAAAATCAGTTCTTGTTTTTAGGTTTTCATCTTCAACAAGCATTTCAAACCATTTCTGAAAAAGCAGATTAAATTCTGCATTTAAGTTAGCCATAACCTGTTTTTCTATTGTATCAGCAATAAATAAAAAATCCTTGTTAAGCCAGTTTTGCAGTTTTTTTAGCTCTTCAAGAGCGCTTTTTACTTTTAATTTTTTGTTAATTTCTATTTTTAATTCGCTCATTTCTTTTAAAATATTTTCTTTGCCTTTTTCAATCCCCTTATAATCCAGAGCAAGTACATGCTCTTTCTCTTGTTCTGTCTCAAGCTGTTCCCTAGTTTTTTTATGCTTTAGTTCAAGCTCTTTTGTTTCTTTTAGTGTTTTTTCATATTCATTTTTTTTATCTGCTAAGGTTTTAATCTCTTCATCAATCTGCTTTGATGTTTTAATTAATTTTAATTTTTGTTTTTGTTTTTCATTAAAATTCTGAAATTTTATTTTTGCTATCTCTACAATTTTTTCTTCTTCATTAAGGTCCTGAACTTGTTTTTCAACTGTTTCAAGTTTGTCACTTAACTCCTGAAGTGATTTGTTTTTTTCATTAAACTGTTTATTTAACTTTACTAGTTCTTGATTGATTTCAGAAGTTATTTTTTTTCTGTGTTCGCTTGTAACTTCTTGTTTACAAACAGGACATGTTTTTAAATCAGATATATTATGAATGTCTTTTTCAAGAATCTGCTTCCTTGTAGTAAAAGAACTTAATTCTTTTTCAATTAACTTCTCTTTTGCTCTTAAATTTTTCAATAACTGCTCTTGTTCTGTTATTGATTTTTTTATTTTTTCCTTTTCTTTGTCTTGGTATTTTAATTTTGATAATTCATTTTTTAGGCTGGTGATTAACTTCTCTAACTCCTTGATTTCATTATTTATTTCATTAAGCTGTTTTATTTTTTCACCATGTTTTGTTTCTGTTTTAGCAAGATTCTCTCTTACTAGTTTAAATTTTTCAATTTCATTTTCCTGTTTTAAAATTAAATCCTTGATTTGCTTGACTCTTTTTTTTGCATTAGCAAGTTTTGGCTTGAGTTCATTAATTTTTTTCTCATTTTCTTTTGATTCTTTTTCTTTTTTTGAAAGCTGCTCTTGTTTGAAGGGCAAATCGACAAGTTGGCCTTCTTTTTCTTTTTTCTTTTCTTTAAGCTGATTGAGGAATATTTCACAGGAATCTTTAATTCTCTTATATTTGTCAACATCAAAAACTTTTCGTAATGTATCAAGCCTTGTTTCTGGTTTTTCAAGCAGGATTCTTTTCATTTCTTCTTGAGGTGTATAAACAGTAAACCTGTAAATTAGATTGCGTTTTGTTAAAAGCCCTGAAGGATAGTTTAATGTGTTAAGGATAAATTGTTTAAGTTCAGTTGCAGCAAGTTCTTTTGTTGTTCCATCAATATTTATTGTGGCATTTCCTTGAACAACAGATTTTTTTTCTCTTTTTAGCTCTCTTTTTATTTTAATCACTTTGTTATTTATTTCAAGTTCAAGCTCTACAAAACCTTCTTTTTTATTGCTTCTTAACAAACTTGCCCCGTCAAGCAATCCTCTTTGTAATCCAAATAAAGCAAATTCAGTTGCAAGCAGCACAGTGCTTTTTCCAGAGCCTATATCGCCGCTTAGCAACACAGAGCCCTTTGGAAGCTCTATTTTTGATTCAAGATAACTTCTTATGTTATGTAATTTTACTGACTTAATTAACATTTTTTACTTTTAGTTTTACTTTTTTTTATTTTATCTTTTACCATTTTTCTTCAAGTTTAAGGCTTTTGACAATTTTAGAAGTGATTCGTTCAGCAAAAGTTGCATTTGTTTCACCTTCTTGTTTTTCTTTATCAAAGAGTCTAAGAAGCAATTTCATTTTAGTTTCATCTTTATTTTTTATTTTCTTTTCTTTTTTCATATCACAAAGAATTTTTTCCTCAATTTGTTCTATTGACAGATTAGATATATCTGACAGGTGAATGCTGAGTTCTTTTGTTGTTAATTTTGAAGTGTTTTGTAGAAAACAATAACAACCTTGTTTTAATGCAAACTCAGTGATTGCCTTAAAATTTACATCAGAAAGTTTCCCGCTTTTCAAAGTGCCTTCTGTTCTTAATGTTATTATCTTATCCTTTAGATTTTTTTTTTCAAGTTCTTTTAATATCTTTTCTTTTAAACTTTCAGGAGTTTCATTGTCTGCATTTATGTTTAAATTAACTATTTCCTGCAGCTTAATTTGAATTTCTTTTACTTTGAAATCTTTCTTGTCATTTTCATTGTCATTTTCATATTCAACCAAATAAAAATTTCCTGTATTGCTTTCAAGTTCAGAAAATGATGTTGGAAAAAGCGAGCCAGGATAAGCAATAACTTTGCTTGAATGCCTTGGATGCATAATCTGTTTTGTTATATGTAAATGACCTAGAGCATAATAATCAAAATTATCTGGAAGTTCCTCAAGAGCTATTGAAGACAAATTCAAGCTTTTAAGTTCAGCTGGTAAAAGCTCTTTTAGTGTTGTATGAAGCAACAGGATTTTTATCTTGTTATCTTTATCTTTTTTTGCATTAATTTGATTTTTTATGTTTTTGATGTTTTTAATTTCATTAATTTCAAGTCCTCTTGTTTTTCCGTCAATTCCTGCTATAAACATATTGTCTGTTTCTATGGGCTTGCCAGTATTAATATCAACATTTTTGCAAAGACCTGCTTTTTCAAGAACACTAAGAATTGATTTACCACTTGGTGAGAAATCATGACTTCCTGCAACAAAAAAACATTCAATGCTTTTTTCTTTAAGTTGCCTTAGCTTGTTTGTAGTTCCTTTTAGTATATCAATTGAAGGAATTGCAGTATCAAAAAGATCTCCGGCTATTAACACAAAATCTACATTCTGCTCAATGCATGTATCTATTGCTTTTTCAAAAGCAAGTAAATTAAGTTTCTGCAGTTCTGGCTGTCTCCATGCTCCGAGATGACAATCAGCAATATGTGCAAACTTCATTTTTTCTTTATTCCCTAGCCTTTCCTTAACCTTTTTATTTTCTTGGAGGAGGAAGAGGCAATTTGCGTTTTAATTTTAATTTAAATTTTTCAATCTCTTTTGCTGCTTCTTCAATTTCATAACGATTATAACCAGCATTTAAAAGTGTAGATTTGGCTTCTTCAGTCCCTTCACCTCTTTCAATAGCATTTTTTAATGCTCCAATAAGATCTTGTCTTGCCATTTTATAGATTTATAAATTAAGAGTCTGCCCATCCTGCAAAATATGAACATCCTTGCCTAATTTATAACCAAGCTCTGTTGCAAGTTCTGCTAAAGCAGTTAATTTTTGCATATCACCATGAGCTGGAATAATATTTTGTGGTTTTAACATTTCTATAAAGTCACGCAAGTCTTCTCTTCCCGCATGTCCTGAAATATGAACATCAGTAAAAATCCTAACCCCATTATTTTTTAGTCTTTTTTCAAGCTGTTTTCTGTTAGCCTGGCTTATGGGGGTTGGAATGATACTAGAAGAAAAAATAACATGATCTCTTGACAAGAATTTAAAAGGCAAGACACCCCTGGTAAGCCTGTCAAGTATTGAGCCAGGTTCACCTTGGTGACCTGTACAAACAAGCATATATTTTGTTCTTGCTTTAGAAACTTTTTTTAGAACTCTCTCAACTTGGTTTCTGTAACTAAGTAATTTAATATCTTTCATAAAAGGAACTAGTTTAACTCTTGAAGCAGCTGAAACATACCTCTGTAAAGATCTTCCTAAAAACAAAATTTTTCTGTTAAGTTGCTTGCCACAATCAACAATACTTTTAAGCCTTGCAATATGACTTGAAAAAGTTGTAACTGTGATACATGCATTTTCATTTGCTGTAGTTAAGAGAACATCTTCAAGCAAACCCCTAGCAATTTTTTCACTTGGTGTCTTTCTTTCGCAACTAGCATACAAAGACTCAACAATTAAAGCAAGAACTCCTTCACTAGCAATTTCTCTTAGCCTTTTATAATTTGGTTTTTTACCTAGAATTGGAGAATTATCAAATTTAAAATCATTGGCATAAATTATAGCTCCCTTGTCTGTATGCAGCACAATAAGGGCAGCCTGTAAAGTAGAATGCGTTACATTAAGAAACTCAATTTTATATTCCTTCTTGCCTCTTATTATAAAAGAAGAATTTGGTGTTACTGCTCTAAGTTTATTTCTAAATTTTAAATTAATATTATCTCTAATTAGTGATTTTAGAACTTCTATTGTAAAAGGTGTTGCTGCAATTTCTGCATTGTAATGATGAGCCATGTAAGGCAGTGCGCCAACATGATCAAGATGAGCATGACTTACAAGTATTGCCCTGACTTTATTTTGTAATGTTCTAATAACAGTATCATCAGGTATTGCGCCTGCCTCATGAAGTTTTTTTTCTGTATAACCTACTTTTGAATCTTCCATTTCAACTATTGGTGGCAGATAAAGACCAGAATCAAAAATAAAAGCATCATCACCAATTTCAATAGCTGTCATATTCCTTCCAACTTCACTATAACCCCCAATAGCATGTAATCTTATCATTTTTATCACCTTTTAATTTATAAAAACAAATAAAGTTTAGGAGTTTAAAAACTTGTTGATGTTTTTTAGAAAATTTTAAAAGCAAAAAACCCTCTATTCTTTATGGGGCTGTAGCTCAGTTGGGAGAGCACGTGACTGAAGATCACGGAGTCGTGGGTTCGAGTCCCACCGGCCCCATATCAAAAGAGAAAAAAATGAAATGATAATAGATATTTTAATTATTCTAGTTTCTATATTGCTAATTGTTTTTCTATGGATAATTTATACAAGAGCCTTTGGAGCAGAATTTGTTCAGATTCCAAAAAAAGATCTTAAAGCTATGGTAAAAACACTTCATTTAAATAAAAATGACATTCTTTATGACCTTGGTTGCGGCACAGGCGGAATTCTTATTAAAGTTTCACTAAAAGTAAAACAAGGCATAGGCATAGAAATTG
>JAUXAK010000040.1 GCA_030619955.1 archaeon
AGTAATTCTTTAACAAAAATTTTAAATGAATGTGAAAAAGCAATTGAAAATATTAACATAGGAATGATGAGGGAATTAAAACTAGTATTAGGCTGGTATTTAAGAGAAGCAGAAGATTGGAAACAGTTTAATGAAGAAAAAAGTATATATCCCAAAAGGGTTAATGCAAAAAGAGCGCAGATAAAGGAAATTAATAATTATCTTGATATTTTTAAGAAGTTTATTAAAAATGAAGGACAAGAAAAAACAATAAGCTTAGTTAATGAAGCTGATAATAATAAAGTTGATACTAAACCTGAAGAAACTGAAATTAAAGAACTTATTATTATACATGATACTCTGAGTGATGGTGGTATCTTAGGTGATGCAATAAAGAAATATGAAAATAATAAAATAAAAAGTTTAACAGAAAAACTAGAATAGTTAGAAGCAAGAGAGCTTGATTTTTTTGGTGCCTTAAAGGCTCTTTATAAAGAACTTGAAAAGAAAATGTAGATCTTGAAATAAGATTAAAAACAATTATAATAAAGAAAAAAATAAAAATAAAAAAAACTTCCCTGCTGTCTTGCCTTTCCTTTTGTTCTCGACTGCTCTATCTTGATTTGAATGACTTTACCTTTTGTCTTCAACTTTATTTATATTACTTAACTTAATTAGTAATAACTTTCTTCTTCTGTTTTAGCTTGTTTTCTTGTTATCAAAACTATTAGCAAAACCACAATTACTGCTGCAAGTGCTATGCTTATTGCCATTAACACTGTCTTTAGAGTTGTTTGCTGTTCTTCTTCTCCTGAGATATTTGCTACAAGATTATATTGTTTTACTTCACTTCCATACTTGACTTTTACACTAAAAACATGCTCTGCTGTAATAGCACCCTCATTAACTGCTATGTAAACATTAACAAGTTTGCTCTGTCCAGCTGATAAACTAAAAGCTGATGGTGTTATCTGGGTAGTTGCCCATCCTTCTGTTCCTACTGTTTCTATAATAAAATTTTCAGTTGTTGAACCAAAGTTTGCTACAATTATAGTATAAACAGCTCCTTTGCCCCTTTCAATTTCATTACTAGTTATCTGAGGTGTTATCTCTACCTTTCCTTCAACTACATCTGAAGGTATTTCAGCCTTAACTTTTATGATTGAAAATGCTGTATCACTAGCTTCATTATTATAAGCTCTAATTTCAATAGTATAAGTTCCTTCTCCTGTTTCTTTAGGTAAAGGAATTATAACTGTTATCTGTTTTGCATCTTCATCATCATTGTCATCATATGGTTCCAAGTCGCCTAGATAAACTGTTCTTTCAATACCAAGTTCATTTATGCTTGCTCTTACATAAACATCTTCTGCTTCATAATTGCCTCTGTTCTTAACAACAACATCAATGAAAATATTATCTCCTACTTCAAAATTATAAGTTGAATAAGTTGAAGTACTATAAACTCCCATGCTAAGAATCTCAAGCAAGTTAGATGCTCTTTGCACATCCATTGTAATTTTTGCTTCTTCTATTCCACTCAAATCTTGCTGTTGTTCTAGCTTTACATGTAATGTATAAGTATCTCTTGCATCCAAATCAGATGGTATTTCCAGATTAAGTCTCTTTACATATTCATTGCCTTCAAAAACATCAAAAGAGCTTGTTTTAGATTCAATTTCATCATGATAACCAGACATCCATGCATGAACCTTTACTTCTTCAAGATCTATGTTAGAGGAAAAAGCCACCTTGATTGGAAGTGTAGAGCCTCTCTCAATTCCAGGATTTGCTATTTGCTGAGTTGAACAATACCATTCTGAAGTATTTACTGAAGTATTTACCTGAGTACAATTACCATACCAGGCATATTCACCATCTATGTAAACAAGCATATAAGATATAGCTGGCAGGGTTGTTTCAGTCCATTCATCAGCACTTACAATATTAAAACTAGTTAAAGTCAATAAAGTCAATGCAAAAATTGCCAAAACAAAAAATAAAAATTTGTTTTTCATCTTTCTTCTTTTGTTTTATTTAATTTTTAAAATTTTTTTAAAATTTTGTGTCACAATGTGCTACAAAATTTGTTATTCTTCTGGAGTTAAATCACTTTAAAAACCTTTCTGTTTATCGACGATGTTATCACCAATTGTTGGTAATCTGACCAAGAATGAAATGTCGAGGGAAGAAAAGCTAAAAAAGAAAAAAATTTATCATAAACTTTCCCAGACTTTTTTCCCTTTTATTGAATCCTGAAGTGGTTTTGGGCTTTCATTTATGATTGTTATTGATAGGTTGTATCTTTTTATCCATCCAAGCAGTTCCTTAAGTTTTGATTCAGATGTTATGATATGTCTCCTTTCACCTTTACTTGTGTATTCAATTCCAGAAAAATGTGCATGCACATGTGGAAATTTTTTAATTTTTTCAAAAACTTCTTTATAATCAATATGCTGCTCTCTAGCTAGCATATGTGCAAAATCAATGCAAAAATAACATTTAATTTCTTTTACAAGCCTGAGCAATTCATCAAGAGAGCCAAACTGGCTTGCTTTTCCAGTTGTTTCAGGAGCAAGCTGGATTTTCCAATTTTTCTTTTTAATTACTTGCTGCATTTCCATTATCTGTTTTTTAACAATTTCATAACACTGCTCATGGCTATGCTTTCCATAAAAAGCTGCATGAAAAACAACATACTTAGCATTAAGATAATGTCCTTTTTCGCAGCAATTAAGAATTCTTTTTTTTGATGCTTCAATTTTTGCTTTATCATCAGAAGCAAGATTAATATAATAAGGTGCATGAATACTTAACATTATATCAAATCTTTTTGCTATTTTTCCAATTTCTTTAGCTTGGGAATTATTCATCCACACTTGATATGTAAAAGGAATTTCAGCTGCTTTTATTCCTTGTTTATTATATTGCTCTAAATTTTTTGGAGCTTGTTTCACTCCGCCGATTCCAGCTGGACCAAATCTAACCTCTTTTTTTTTCATTTTATCTTATTTCTCTTTCTTTCAAAAATTTTGTTGCGAAATCTAAATCTTCTTTACAAGAAATTGGTATCCAAAAATCTTTTACCTCAACAATATTTATGTTTTCACCAATTTTCAAATACTGCTTCGCTATATCAACTATCTCAAACTCATCTCTTTCTGATTTTTTTAATTTAAAGTTAAACGCTCTATCATCAAAAATCCATAATCCAGTACTAACTAGATTTGAAAGAAATTTTTTTGGCTTTTCAATAAAATCTATAATTTTTCCATTCTCAACCTTTAGAACACCGAATTTTTCTGGATTATTCACTTTTTTAGCTAAAACAGATAATTTGTATTTCAAACATTCTTTTATGTCTTTTTTGGAGTAAAGGTCGTCTCCCATCAAAGAAATGAACTTTCCTTTCACATCCATATTTACATTTTTTACTTGTTGTAATGCATGTCCGCATCCAAGCGGCTTTTCTTGAAAAGAGTATCTTAATTTTATATTTTTATAGCTATTACCAAAATAATCTTTTATTTGATTTCCTTTATAACCTATAACAATAATTGCCTCATCCACCAAACCCTCAAGTTGATCAAGAGTAAACTGAAGTATTGGCTTTTTATTTACTCTAAGCATAGGTTTTGGCTTTTTTAATGTTAAAGGAAACATTCTTTTTCCCTTTCCTGCTGCTAGAATTATGGCTTTCATTTTAATATCTAACTAAGCTTTTTGACTTAACATGTTTTTGTATCTTAAACATTTTTTCTATTTCCTTGACAGAGGTTGCATCTTCTGGTTTCTTATCTCTGATCCAGCCTTGGATTCTTGGAAATCGAAGAGCAAAGCCTGGCTCTTTTTTTGTTTTTCCTGCTGTATGAACCGGGCTTTTTGTTATTTCATCTGCCATAACAGTAAAAACATATTTTGGCTGTGTCCATATATCTGGCTTAACAAGTGAATCAACTCTTGCTGGTTTCTTATCCACTTTAATTTTATCAAGAATTTTTCTTATCTCTTGCCATTTTTCCTCACTTAATCCACCTCCAATTCTTGCTATTGTTTTAAATGAATCTGTTTTGCTGTCATAAACACAACCAAGTAATGCTCCAATTCCAAATTTTGCCCTCATGCCTCTGCCCTTGAAATAGCCAGTAATACAAACATCAATTGTATCTTTAAGTTCTCCTTTATAAGATCTTTTTAACTTTATCCAGTTAAAATTTCTAGCTCCTGCTTGATATGGTGCATCTAAACGTTTTGCAATAATTCCTTCTGTTCCTCTTTCTA
>JAUXAK010000023.1 GCA_030619955.1 archaeon
CTTTTTTTCTTATGTTGTAACTACTAATATGGGACAACAGACAAAAGGTTTATAAATGCCACTTTCTTGTAAATAACATGGCAAATCAAAATCAAGAAATTAAAAAGTATAATGAAAAAGGAGTTTTCCCTAAAGAAAAAAATGATGAACTTGAAGAAGTTATTGATGAATATAATAAAAATAATTCGCCAAAATCAAAACATAAAAAATTTTTATAATTAAAAATAAATATAAAAAAGGTAAAAAAATAAAATGCCAGAACAAAATAAAAAAAGTAAGCTTGAAGAATTAACTGAAATAGAAAGTTTTCTTACTCATGCTGATGAAACCCTTATAAAAGACCCATGGAATCCTAACCTAAGAATGCAACTTGGTGAATTCTATGAAAATGACCTTAGAGCATATGCAGAAAAAGGAGCTGATATAATCAGAGCTAATATAGAGGATGGTTATGAAAAAAAAGATGAGAATGGGAATATTATAGTAAAAAAACCAGGATTAAAAGGAACAAGAAAAGAGATTACTGATTATATTTCACAAAATTTAAATGAAGTAATTGCTTCAATGCCTAAAGAGCTATTGTTAGAACAATTGGAGAACCTACCTCCAAAGGATAAAGAGAAATTAAATAATTATAGAGATTTATTTGAAACATATTTCCTTATAAAAAGCTTTGAAGCTGCAGAAAAAGGTGATGTAGATGCAAAGAGAAATATTCTAGCTGATTTTTGGAAAGAATCAATTCCAAGAGTCTACATGACAGGAGCCAATGATGAAACAGTAAGACAGCTTTATATTAACACAAAAAATAAACAGAATTTAGGCGGATACATCCAAAAAAGAATTGAAAAAATTGATGAATCAAAATTAAAGAAATATGTTAAAGAAGGCTTGTCAACTTTGGATGAAGAAAGTAAAACAAAGACTTACTTAGAGCTTGCAAAGAAAGCTTACATTGAAAAAAAGATAGAAGAAACCAAAAACTAAAATTTAATTTATTTTTTCTTTTATTTCTTTTTTAATTTTTTTATTTTTCACTTATTATCTTGTCAATTATTTTTGCCATCTCTCTCACAAAGATGTCTGTTTTGCTTTCCCATTCATCAACTTCTTTTCCTGAAATTTTTGATATCTTGCCATGCAAAATTTCATGTGCTATTTTATAAAGATCTTGATACCATAAAACAAATTTTGGATTTAACACCCTGGGTTTAACAAAAGTTTCTTTTAAAAGATCTGCAATATGCTCTGGGCTTGGGGGTATTTTCTTTGCTGCAATCAACGCAGCATGGCTTGCATCAATCATTGCCCAATATAATCCTTCCATACTATTTAAAAGAGAAGCTCTTGTTCTTGCTAAATGCAAAGGTGCTCTTTGCAGCATAATATAAATAGATTCAGGTGTTGCTTTTATTTTTCCTTGAGAAAGCAGAACTTTTAATGGTGTAAAAAATCCTCCAAAATCAATAAGTGGCTGACCCCATCTTATTATGTTTAGGATTACAGGCTCGCCTCTTATCATTTCATTCCACCATGTGCTTAACTTTACTGAATTAATATGCAAAGGCTTTCTGTATGGATTAGCTCTAATCAACTTGCCAAGTTCTTCCCTATACCATGCTATAAGCTCAGCATCCCAAAGAATACTGCAGTCATCAAGAATAATAATTATATCAATGTCAGAACCTTTAACAATTTTTCCCTTAACAGCAGAGCCAAACAAGATTATTGACTTAATGGTCTTGCCAAATTTTTCATAAGCTTTTGATGCAAAATCAAAAGCAATATCCTGCTCTTCTTTAAGTTTTAAAGTTGAAAATTGTGCTTCTGTTTTTTTTCTTGCCATCCTACCTCTTTTTTATTTCTTTTTCTTTTCTTGTTTTTTATTTTAAGTAAATATGTTTTTTAAATTTTCTTATTTCTTGTTTTTTCTTATTTATTTACTATCTCTAACATCAAACTTTTTTCTCAAATTTTTCTTTAACATTTTTATGATATATCATCTTTACAAGGGGATTTATTTTTTGTTTTCTATTTTTTTATTCCATTGGTGCTCCTGCAAATCTCTGGCCCTTGCCTGGCATTCTTCCTCCTAATTCCATTGGCAAAGCTGCAAAACCTGCTCCATAGATACCAAAATGCTGTTCAGGAAGCATCATTCCATGTCCTGCTGAATAGCCTGATGGTATGCCATACTGCCCTCTAACCTGATTCCAAAAAGGCTGCATTTGCATTCCATATAAAGGCGAGCCTAAAGCTTCTAAAGCATAAGGTGTTGGAGATTGTTTAAATTGAGTAACAAAACCCCCTGCTTCAAGAACATATCTGCCTTTGTAGCCAGCTTTTTCAAGTTCTTTTAACATTTCTTTTATTGGAATTTCACCCATGCCCGGAGGCAAATGACTATCTTCAAAACCAAAATTATCAGTTAAATGAACATGCTTAACAAAAGGTGCAATTGCTTTAGATTCAGCTGCCATAATTCTTTTGAACTCTTTTTCATCATACTTTCCTTTTTTTACACCAAAACCATATTTTTTTAACAAGTGAATATGACCAACATCCCAAGTTGCACCAATCATTTTTTGGGCAGCTTCTTTTGCTCTAGCTTCACTTATCCCAACTTTTTTTGCTTTTTCAATAAACTCTTTACGACTTTCTTTGATAAGTTTTGCTAATTCCTCACCTCTGCTAAAAACTGTTCCAGGATAAATATTTTCCATAGCTAAAGAAGGGGCATTATCACCATATTTTTTATAAGCATATAAAGCTGCATTTGCAAGAGTTTCTTTACTGTGTTTTAAAGCAAAATCTTCAGATGGAACATAAAGTTGAGTTTTAGGAAGGCTATTTATAAGATCTTGAAAAGAAGGCTGAGCTTTTACTGGATCTACTCTCATAAACACACCTGCTTTTATAAATTCATCTCTTTTTTTTCTAAAAAATTCTTCTTTTTTTTCTCTTTCTTCCTCTGGTGTGAATTTATGTGCTCTTTCCCAGAATGTTGTTAAAAGTGAATAAATATCTTGATCACGTCTTTGTATAAGAGCCATTCTGTTTAAAGCAAATTGTTCAGATGGATCAAGTTCTAATTCTCCTAATCTGTTTTCTGCTTGAGCTTTTTGTATTTCTTTCCATCTTGGAGCAATTATAGGCCATGCAGCTTTTAAATCATCTTCCCTGTCTTTCAGCATTTTTGAAAGCTCAAACATATTTCTATGCTGCTCTGTTTCATTTTTTATTTTGAGCATATCCATAGGCTTCTTTACTTCTTCTTCTGGAAAATATCTTACTTCTCTTTCAACAGGAACAAACTGCCCTGTTTCTTGATTTACTGCAATAATCATTTGTTTTTTTGGTTCACCTTTAATAACCTTCCATTGTGTTGAGGGCACTCCTGCTGTAGAATGCATCACAACAGGAACATTTCCTTTAGGATTTAGTTCATGAGCCCTGTCAATTACATTTTTAAATCTTGTTTCTGATTCTTCTCTTGAAGATTCACTCCATCCTCTTTCTGTAAATCCTGCAGGGTCAATATTATGAGGGCCATGCAACATAAAATTAGCACCTGTTAATTTAGCTAACTGTTCCATTTCTTTCATGCCGCCAATACCTTTTGGAATTCTCTCAAGAACATCAGAAGAAAGTGTTTTAAGTTCAACAGCTTTTGTACCCTCGCTGAGCCTTGCAGTAACTTCTTGTATCTGGGCTCTTTCTGCAGATGCCCATGTTTCACTAGCTATTTTTTCAAACGGAATTCTATAGCCTGTAAATAATTCACCATATGTAGGATCAAGAGGGCCATAACTGCCTGTATAAAATGATTCAAGTGATGCATATCTTCTTTGCAGTGCCATTTACTTTTTTCTTTTTTACCTCTTTTTTTACTTCTTTTAATAAATTAATTTAAATTTTTTTATTTTCCATAATATTTTTTAACTTTTTTCTCTGGCTCTTTAAAAAAAGGCTCTTCTCCTATGGTTTCCATTTTCTTTGCTTCTATTTGATATTTGATAATTTCTTCTTCAACTCTTCCTGGAGATGGTTCTTTTACTTCAACTAACTCAACAGGTCTTTCTTCTCTAAAAAACCTTGGCTTTGCTGTTCTTATTATCTCTGTTCTTGGTTGAGTGCTTTCTCTAAAATCTATTACAGCACTTGACCCTCTTTGATATTTTTGTTCATCATAATGGCTTGTATAATTAAGGTCTTCTTTTGGCTTTTCTTCTCTTTCTCTTATAACTTCAACATCATCCGCAACTCTCTTTTCTAATCTTTCTTCTGGTAAGGGTTTTGGCTCTAAAACAGGAGTTATCGGTTTTGTTTCTGGAGCTTCAGAAATTTCAAAAGGAACTTCTTTAGGAATTATTTCAACTTTTTCTTCTTCTTTGATTTTTTTCTTTTTTTCTTTTTCTTCAGCCTCAACTTTTTCTTTTACTATTTCCTTTTCTTTCTCTTTGATTTCTTCTTCCTCAACTTTTTCTTCTTCTTCCATTTTTTATTTTTATTTATTTTGGAAAACGCCATTTTCCTGGCATCTCCCATTCAGGCGTGGCAAAAGAAGCCATGCCATGGCTTTTTTTATAAATATCATAAATTTTATAACATAATTCAGCTGCTCTTTGTTCTGCTAATGCCCTAATAACAGATTCTTCAAATTTATCTTTTTTTATTTTTCCTATTTCAGGTTCTTTTTCTTCCTTTTTTATTTTCTTTTTTTCTTTTTCTTCTTCTTTTTTTTCTTTGCCTATAAAATGCTCTATATCTTCAAGCATTTGAGAAAGACTTTCTTCTGTAATTGTTTCTACTAATCTTAATGCATCTGAAAAATCTGTTTTTTCAAGCTCTTTATTAAGGACTTTTAACTCGTCATCATTCAAAGCAAAAGCCTTGAAATTAACTTCTGTCCTACCTGCAAGGATATAACCTGTTTGTGTTCTTGAAGGAGTTCCTCTAAAAACAAAATCAATTAAAATACAAGCATGATAATCTCTTTTAAGTTTCAAATTTCTAAAAGCCTTTGGCAAATTTCCTGCATCAACTTCTTTTACAATATCAATTTTATTTTTACCGAGAATACAAAGTTCAAGAAGTATTATATTAAAAGCCTTAACTAAAGCAGGTTCTCTAGCTTTTTCTTTCATCATAAGTTCTTCAGTAGCTTTAAGATATGGTTTTGCCCATCTTGCATAAAGTTTTAAAGTTCCTACTTGGCTTTTTACCCAAGCTTTTTCAACTTCAAACCTCTTACGTAATTCAGCTTCACTACTGTATTTCCAAGCTAGAAATTCAGCAACTCTTAGCTTAAGCAATCTTTTTACTCTATCATTAAGATCCATTTTATCAACATCTTCTGGAGTTTTAGCCACCATAAAAGCATCTCTTAAAGTAGTATAACCCAATTGCATGGTTAAAGCATCTATACTTCCTATTTTTTGTTTATCTACTTTTTCTAACCATATCTGTTTCAAGCCTAGGATTCCAGCTTCTGCTTCTTTTGGATCTTTGCTTTTTGCAATATCATATTGTTTAAGTCTTATTTCAAATTCCTTAAGATCATAAAGTAAATTTATAAGACTTTTAACCATAGCTCCTACTGTTCCCATTATTTTCATTCCTTCTTCTTGCATTATTTTAGCTCGACCGCCCATTTCACCAAAATAACCACTTCCAGGAGAAGCTGAAAAATTATCAACAAGTTTTTCAACTTTAAAACCTAAATCTTTAGTAAATTCAAGAATCCAAAAATAAACTGGTTCAAGCTGTTCAGCAGGGCTATCATAAACAAGAGAATGCTCCCATATTGGTGTCTTATATTGGGGATTTATCTTAGCTATAATCTCAGATGTATCTTCTGCCATAAAAAACACAAGCAAGAATGATTTTTATTACTTTCGGTAAACAGCAAATAAAGTAAAAAACTAAAAAACAAGAAGTCAAGCTAAGCAAAACAAAGATTTAAAAAATCTTTAATCTTCTAAATTATATGTTTAGAAAACTATTCAAAAGAAAGAGACCAAAAAATGAGGCAATAATTGATTTGGGGAAACTTAATGAAATACAAAATCGTGAAAGGATTTTAAAAGAAGCTGGAGCTATCGCAACACAAGAGCCGGGAAGTGTTGGTTTTCTTGGGACATTAGCTAGTGCAGCTAGTAACGAGAGCAGCCAGATTAGCCAACCTAGCCATGTTGCAATGTCAGGGCAGGATATTGAAAAGCTTGAAAGGTTTGGCAGGAGATTAGACCATTTAATAAACAGACTTGAACTTCTTGAAAGAAAAATTGAAAGAATTGAGCACAGAGTTGATTTGAGATACTAAGATTAACAAAATGAAAAAGAAGGTGAATGTGAAAGAAAGAAACAGAAATTGGAAAGGAAAAAAACTATTCTTTTTTATAAGCCTTGTGATTTTTGTTTTTATTCTTGACAGATACACTAAATTGCTATCTTCATTATCTTCAGGATTAGATAACTGTTTCTTTATTTTTTGTATAAAACCTTCTGTTAATTATGGGGCAGCTTTCAGTCTTTTAAGTGGTTTTGCATGGACAAGAGTTTTTTTAATAATAATTGCTCTATTTGTTTTGTTTTTCACAGCTTTTGTTTATTTTCAAAAAAGATTAAAATTCAAAAAATTCAACTACCTTAATCTGGGTCTAATTTTGCTTTTTGCTGGAACATTATGCAATTTAATTGATAGAATTGTTTATGGTTTTATTATAGATTTTATTACTTTTAGTTTTTGGAATTTTCCTGCTTTTAATCTTGCTGATGTAAGCAATGTTGCTGGCGTAGTACTTTTGATTATTTTTTTAATAAAACAGCAGAAATAAATTTAAATATCACTTATTCTTCTTTAAATCATGTCAAAAAATAATGAGGGAAAATTAAAAGAAAAATTTGAACAAAAAATTTTTGCTTATGCATTAGCTAATGCAGTAAGTCATAAAGGCAAAGCTCAAATTAGTGCTGTTCTGCCAAAGCTATTTCAAGAAGGTTTGAAAAAAGAACAGATAAAAGAAGTTATGCCTTCTGTCCAGAAAATTATCAAACAAGTTAATTCTTTGGATACAAAAGAGCAAGAAAAAAAATTTCAGCAGCTTAGCAATCTGGTTAAAAAACGCAAAGAAAGAAAAGGTCTTCCTTCTTTGTCTAATGTTAAAAAAAATGTTGTTATGAGATTTGCACCATTTCCTTCTGGACCCTTACATATAGGAAATGCAAGGCCTTGCATCTTAAATGATGAATATTGTAAAATGTATAAAGGCAAAATGCTTTTTATTATTGATGATACAATAGGAAGTGAAGAAAAACAAATACTTCCTGAAGCTTATAAATTAATTCCAGAAGCACTTGACTGGCTTCATGTTAAGTATAATAAAATAATTTACAAATCTGACAGGCTTGAACTATATTATAAGTATGCTGAAGAGTTAATCAAGAAAGATAAAGCATATGCTTGTTTTTGTGATTCTGAAACTTTGCATAAAAACAGGATGAAGGGCCTTGAATGTAAACATCGCAAAGCAACTATTAAAGAAAATCTTAAAAAATGGAAAGAAATGCTTCAAGGCAAATATAAACAGCATGAAGCTATTCTTAGAATTAAGACAGACATGAAGCATAAAAATCCTGCTTTTAGAGACAGAGTTCTTTTTAGAATATCAGAGAGAGAACATCCAAAAACAAAAAAGAAATACAAGGTTTGGCCTATGTTAGAATTTTCCTGGGCAATTGATGATCATCTGCTTGGTATAACACACATATTAAGGGGCAAGGAGCTGATGATGGAATCTGAAATGGAAAAATATATTTGGAATATTTTTGGATGGCCCAAATTAGAAATAATTCATACAGGCCTTGTTCAGATTAAGGGAGCAAAAATCAGCAAAACTAAAAGTCGTTTAGATATTATTAGTGGAAAATATTTTGGATGGGATGATCCAAGAACATGGTCACTTCAAGCTTTAAAAAGAAGAGGCATAAAACCAGAGGCAATAAGAGCTTTTTGCCTTAGTTTAGGATTAACGCAAACTGAAGCAACTGTGCCTGTTGAAGC
>JAUXAK010000044.1 GCA_030619955.1 archaeon
ACATCTTGGAGAGCAAGTCACTCTTTTTTCATTCTTAGTAGTAAAGGGGAGCTTACAATATGCACAAATCTTTTTAATCCACTTTTTCATTTTTTTCTTTTAAGCCTCTCTTCTTTCATTTGTTTTATTATGTGTTTGAAGTTGCTTATCTTAGCTCTTAGCCTCTTTATTTTATCAAATCTCTTTTCTTTTTTTGGTTTTGCCATTTCTTTTTTAGACCATCTTTCAACTTTTTTATTTTTAATTTGTAGCCGCGTATGTTCATTTTTCATAATTTTTTAATTCTTTAAAAAAGAGTATAACAACTTTATCACAATTTCTTTCTTTTTTTATATACGCAATAACTTTTTCAATATCAAAAATTCCATTATTTAAAGTAAAAGTAATCCAATTATAATATGAATTATGCTCCTTATTTTCAATCAAAAAACTTACAAAATATCTTCTTTTCATTTTTCTTCTCTTAAAGTTTTACAATACCTACAATTAGCACAACCATTATTTTCTTCTATGCACTTTGGCTTTTGCACTTTTACAAGTTCATAATCTATTTCTTTGCCAAACTTCATACACATATTCTTCTGTTCAATTGATATTATCATTTTTCTTTCATCAAATTATTCATTTGATTTATACCCCCCATAAAATCTTTTTTCTGTTTGAAATTTGTGATAATCAAACACTTTTCAGAAGGTCTACTTCCTTTTCCTTTTCCCTGTTTTATCACTCTAGCTTCATCAATTTCAATAATAATATAATCTTTGAATAAAATCCTTATAAATTCACAATTAGAATTATGTAATATAAAAGGAATTCTTGTTTTAGTTAGATTATCACACCTTTCTTTAAGTCTCAAAAAATCAATAGGTAAAAAATCACTATTATAAAGTTTATTAACGCATTTTGTTAAAGGATAATATGGGGGATCAAGATAAACAAAAGCTTTGTTGCTTTGTTTTATTAAATTATTAATTATCTTAACTTTCTGGCCACTAACATCTATTACTTCTTTCATTTTTCCTTTTCCTTTAAAACATGGATTAATTCTTTTGTTTCATTTAGTAATTGAGTTACTTTTGGAGTTTGTTTTTTTATTTGATTAACAACTAAGAGATGAGCTTTGATTTGTTTAGCAATTTGTGAGAAACCATAATAATATTCTTTTCTTGCTTCTGAAAGGGTTATTGGATTTATTTTTAGATCATTAAAAAAATCTTGAATTTTTTTGTTGTCTATATCTGCAGTTCTGGGATGTAATGTTTCTGCTTCATGTAAATTAAAGCTATTATCTATAACAAACCAAAGCTCTCCTGCATTGTAAACCTGTAATTTTTTGCCTTCTTGGTCATATTGTCTGGCCAGAGCATTTTTAACTAAAGCATAATGTTGCTTTGAAACCTTAAATCTATATTGGCCTTGAAATGAGAAATCTGCTCCAAGAAATCGCTCTAAACTTCTAATTAGTTTTAAGAGTTCATTTATAGCATAACTCTTAGCCTCAGAGCTTGTTTCAGCCATGTAGCTTGATTTTTCATAGATGATAATGGATTTACTAGTCAAATGGATTTTTCTGCCTTTAAATTCAATTTTTTGTGCTTCTCCAAATACATTTTCTAATCTTTTGAATTTAATCCCCCTTTTTTCCATAACTTGTTCTCTTTTTGGCCAATTTCTTAATTTTGGAATTTGGATTGTGAACAAAAAAGCATGTCCTCTTACCATGTCTGGCTTGAGAAAGAAGTAAAAATTTCTTACGTGTTGATGGGGGCTACCCGTGAGTTGTTTTTTTACTTCTTTTTTACTTCTTTTTTCTATAATTTCCCATGTTCCATAGCTTATTTTTTTGATAAATCCATCTCTTTTTAGTGACGATAAATAGTAATTTAATCTTTGTTTTGAGATACCTAAATTCTTACACATATGTGAAGGTCTCAGACCTTCTTTTATCTGGTCAAATACATACAAGTAAAAATTTTTACTTGCGAGTTGTTTTTTTACTTCTTTTTGTGCCATTTTGTTTCTTTTGAATAGTAAAGTTTAAATATATTAGATTGTAAATATAATAGGGCTTAGGCAATGACTTTGTAATTTGCATTGATTTATTCCTGAGTCTTTCTTTTTCATTTTTTGATTATATTCTAATCTCCCCTAGTTCCTCTTTTTTAATTTCAAAGCATTCACACCACCACGAAGCGATGAGGTAATTGTCAATCCAGATATTCACAATTCTCATTTCTTTCTTGCAATAGGGACAACATCTATGATTTTGCATTTCATTCTCATCCCCAGCTTCTTGTGTTCCTTCCATTTTTTAATTATAAAGTAGCTGTTTATCAGCCACTAACCGCAGATTAAGGTAACAATGTACACTCGGATCAAGCAGGATTAAAAAGGAGTGTCATCTCCAAAATATCCTCTAATCTTTTTTTAAAGATTATCCTGTGGCTTTTACCCCTGAAAGTTAATTCAGTAAAATGTCTGCCTTAGGTTGCTGAACAGCTACCTCTTTTTTGTCTTCTTACTAATCTTTTTGCTATTTTTTGAAGTAGTATTAAGGTATGTCTTCTAAAGGCAGATTCTGTTGCATCACCTTTGAAACCTTTTACATATGATTCCTTCTCTCCTTGCTCCAAATTCTTTATTGTTTGAGTGAAACCATAGATGGATTTTCTTTTCTTTTTTCTTCCCACTTTTTAATTACCTCTTTTTCTTTAGTTTGTTTAAAGAAATTTCAAGAAAATCACCCTCTTTTAGATTCATTCCTTTTAAGAGCAGGCTTCTTTTTGGAATATTCAGCTCAATATATCTGCTTTCCAAATATACTTTACCATCACTAAAATCCTCAATAAAATTAACTTTCAATTTTGCTTTCATCTTGACCTCCTTTCAATTTATCTTGAGAATGATATAATGAGATGTAACAGATTTTTTTCTTATCATATCCGAAACATATAATACATTCTTTGAAGTCTGGCTATTCTTCTAGCAATATACTAGAGGGATACATTTCTGAAAGGATTTTAAAGCTGCATTTTTCAATAATTTTATCTAGGTTTTTTTTCATTTTAATTTTGATATTTTACCTCTTTGAATATTTCAAACTGTTTAATTTAATACAAATCCAGAATATTCCAATTATTATTGCTAAGATCATTAAACCTATACTAATATAACATAACCACTTCACAATTATAATAAAATTATCTTCTAGATAAGGGATTACTTTTTTACTTAGATTATAAAGTCCACCTAATACAATAATTATAAATGATGACTCTAGAAATGCTATTAGTTTTCTCTTTATAGTAAACTTAAATTTGTTTTCTTTCTTTTCAGGTTTCTTTTTGTCTAGCCAGAATTTTATTTCTGTAATCACCAAAACTAAAATTATTAATATCCATATCGGTATAAATAGTTCTTGAAAAAATATAATTCCACAAAGTGATACTAAAACTCCATATCCCAAAACAAGCCCATAAATAAGTCCATAAACAAATCCTGAAGCAAGTCCAAAACCAAGTCCAAAAATAAATCCACAAATAAATCCACAAACAAGTCCAAAAATAATAATTTCTTTGTCTATTTTATTATTAGATTTTTTTATTAACCAATTAATTTGTTCATTAAACATTTTTTTCTCCTCTTTTATATTATTTCAGCAGCTCCTCCACATCAACAAATTTTGCTGGTTCTGGCTTGATAGGTTCTGTGTGACCACACCATCGGCAATGCCAAACATTTCCTTTTCTTATTACCATATACATTCTACACTTTTTGCAATACCTCATTTTTATCCTAAATTTATA
>JAUXAK010000057.1 GCA_030619955.1 archaeon
CTCTTTCCCTGTATTTCTTCAAATATATCTAATGAAAGTTTAACTCCTTTTTTTATTGTTAATTCTGCTTTATATTTTTCTCTTAATTTTTCTTTTATCTTTTCATCACTTTCTCCAATAGCATTTGCATAATATGAAAAGTAATTTCCAGTCACATCACTTGTATAAAGCTCTGGTTTTTTTCCATTAATTCCAGCAACAAGTAAAGAAACCCCAAAAGGTCTCACTCCCCCATACTGGCTAAACTGCTGTTTTAAATTCGAAATTTCTTTTATTATTAATTCTGGTTCTATTGCAGAATCGTAAGTTATTCTATGTTGCTGTGCCAAAACTTGAGCTTTCTCGATCAAAACTCTTGCATCAGAAACAATCCCAGCAACACTTGCTATAATATGAGAATCAACTTCATAGATTTTATTTGCTAATTTTAAAACTATTAATTTATCTGTTATTCTTTTATCTGCAATTATAAATACCCCGTCAGAACAAACTATTCCAATACTTGAACTTCCAAGTCTAACTGTCTTTTCTGCATATTCTACCTGAAGCAAATGACCTTCTGGCGAGAACATTGATGCGGTTCTGTCATAACCCATTGCTTGATGTTGCATGTCTATTGGCATGTCCATAGTATATTATCAGAGAATTTTATAATAAATTTAATTTTTCTCTTTCTCTCCAAAAATTAAATATTGTTGTTATTTAAAAGGTTTTTGGTATTATTTTCCCAACCCCTTAAGCGTCCCAGAAACCTTTTCAACTTCCATCTTTTCAGGGCAGATACAAAAACTTGCTCTGACAGAATCAACCATTTTGCGATTTACAGAAATAACAGCATAATCTTTTCCAGTTTTAATCCACCCCAATCCTGTTTTTGACATGCCTAAAACTCCAACAAATTCTAATACAGCTTTTTCAATATTTTCCTTCAAATTTTTTCCACGAACAAAAAGGTATCTTTTATTTTCACGCATTGAAGGTTTTAGGGATTTCATAGAAATACTAATAAAGGTGAACATAAAAACTTTTCTAAAACTCTGTAAAAGAATTTTTAAACCATTCTTCCTATTATTTATAAAAGAGGATAGAGTAAATTAAAATGGAAATATGCACAGTTGGTGGATTTGAAGAAGTTGGAAAAAATATGACTGCAGTGAAAATAGGAGATGACGTCATAATTTTTGACGCTGGATTTTACTTACCTGCAATTGTTGAATTTCAAGAACAAGAATCTCAGCAAGAGCTTTCTGAAAAAAAGCTGAGAGATATTGGGGGGCTTCCAAATGATTTGGTTTTGGATAAATTGGGTTGGAAAGACAAAGTGAGGGCAATAATAATTGGACATGCACATTTAGATCATTTAGGAGGAGTTCCTTATATTGCAAAAAGATATCCTAAGGCAATAATATTAGCATCACCTTTTACTATGGCTGTTTTAGATACAATTCTTGAAGATGAAAAAATTCAAATAAAAAACAGAAAACAAATTGTAAAAGAAAATTCAAGTTATATTATAAAAGGCAAGACAGGAAAATACAAAGTAGAATTCATAAATGCAACGCACTCTACGCTTCAGTGTTGTTTTATTGCTCTGCACACAAAAGAAGGAATCTTTTTTTATGCTTTGGACTTTAAACTAGACAATCACCCTATTATAGGTCCTCCCACAAACTATAAAAAATTAAAAGAAATAGGGAGAAAAGGAGTAAAAGTTCTTGTTGTTGATTCGCTTTACTCTGGAACTGAGAAGAAAACTCCAAGTGAGAGAATCGCTAGAGATTTAGTAGAAGATGCTTTATCATCAGTTAGGGATAGGAGTTCTGCACTGTTTGTGACAACTTTTTCTTCTCATATTGCAAGATTAAAAAGTATAGTTGACTTTGGCAAAAAAACAAAAAGAAAAATTATATTTTTAGGAAGAAGCCTTAATAAATATGTAAAAAGTGCA
>JAUXAK010000031.1 GCA_030619955.1 archaeon
CGAGTAAATCTTTGGTTTATGAAATTTCGCTTTGCAAACTGCAAAAGCGAAAGATAAATAAAATGTCAAATTCAGAAACTCTTAGCTATATTGAATTGAGATATCAAAGATTAGAAGGGTGGAAAGGGTATGAAGATAGAACTCAACGATTAAGGAGAAAAAGGGATATTTTAAAGAAAACTCTAGAAAATCTTTTTCCAGAAATAGATGAAGGTGCAAAACAATTAAATTTAGTAACTTTTCCTACTTGTTTTGAAGCATATCCAGAAATTTCTGAGTGGGGTGATCGCCATTATCTACAAATACACTTTAAATTACCTACTAAAGTAACAGAAAAACTAGTAGAATGTATTTATAAAGGAAAGACTAAAAGAAAAAAAATTAGAGTTATTAAAAACAAGTTTTATTTAGTTGGGGATCCTATGGGTTTTCATAAAGACGTACCTAACGGATTTGATATTGAAGAAAAATATATAGGCCCCTATAAACCGGAATTTAAGCCATCGATAAGTTATTTCCAGAAAACAAAAGAATTCTTTCATAGACTCAAAGATGGTAGAATACCCGGAGATCAATATCCAATTAAGATACTTGAAGACCAAAAACTTGAAGAGATAATCAATTCTAAAGATTTATTAGAAATAACAATGCTGGCCCTCATAGAGATTGATAGAGAAATTCGGAAAAGAAAGGCTACCCCTATTTTTTATACAAGAGGATAAATCCAAAGGCAGAGCTAAGGAAAAAAAGATCATAAAGGAAAAGCGAAAGATAAATAAAATCATTTTTCTTATTTTTTAAATGCAAAAGAAAAAACTAAACATAGATATAAATGAAATTTTGATCATAGTAATAGCTTCACTTGTTCTTGGTTTTTTTCTTTCTCTTCAGACAAGATGGCCTATCTTAAGCATTGAACCACTTAACTTTTTGAGCATGTTTTTCTTCTCTTTATTAATGCTTCTTGTTTTTGTTTTCTCACAAAAGTTTATTGCTTGGAAACTTGACTGCAAGACAAAAACAAAATTACTTAGCTTTAGAAGATATTGGTTTAGGCCTTTAACAGAACATGGCAAAGCTGAATTTCCTTTTGAATTTCCTGCATGGCTCATTTTGCCTATTATTCTTTTTTTTATAAGCGGAGGCTGGATTAAATGGCTTGCAATCCTGAACTTTGATGTAAAACCTAAAGCCACAAGAATCAGAAGAAGATGGCAAGAATTAACAGAAGCTGATATAGGAAAAATTGCAATTGCAGGTCCTATAAGTGTTTTAATTCTTGGAATAATAATAAGAGCTCTTGGTTTCAACAGCCTAGCTATAATATGCATATGGCTTGCTCTTCTTGCCCTTATACCAATAGGCTTAGGATTTAAAATTCTGATTTCATCAAGAATATTATGGTTTTTTGTTTTTATCTTAACAATTCTTATTCTGCTATTAATGAGAATTGCAGGAACTTTTACAACAGTTGTTATGGCTTTAATTCTTGCAGCTATAGCTACAATAGCTTACTATATTTTATATGAACAATAAAATAAAAACAAATAATAGAATTATTCCTCTTCCTTTTCTTCCTTTGGCCGCCTGATTACTTTAACATTATCTATCTTAACTGTAATAGGTATGGGAACAGCAGCTTCCAGCAGCTCAACAATAACTTCTTCTCTTGCCTTATCAACTCTCATTACTTTAGCTTTTTCCCTCTTAAAAGGCTCTGTAATCATCTCTACTGTGTCGCCTTTCTCAATATTTATTGCAGCAGTTACTGGCTGCAGCATTGTCTCAATTTCAGCATAAGTTATCGGCTTGTTAATAAAGCCTTTAACATAAGGCAAATTAAAAACAGCTTGTTCCGCATTTTCATGGTCAGCAGCTTCAATAATAATATATCCTCTTAAGCCGTGAGGCCGCACAACAGTAAAAACATCAAGGTCTTTTTTTTCTGCTCTGGCTGCAATTAAATCAGCTGCTTGCTCTTCTTTGTTTGTCGTAACCTTAACAACAAATATCATTTTATTATATAAAATTTAATTTTAATATATCTTTAGTTTATTATATCTTTTCATATCTTTCTGAAATATCTTTATTGTTTTATTTTAAAGGAAAAAAAGTGTAAATATAAGGCCTATAATAAAGCCTACTGCACCTATGATTAAAATTCCTAAAGCAGATATTCTTGAAATCTGCTTTACTTCAAAACTACTCGGTTTTCTTGCTACTCTAAAAACTCTTGCACATTTATGATAAAAGCTGTTTATTGCCTGAAAAGGGTGTTTTTTTTCTTCCATTTTTAATTTATTAAATAAATTAAGAAAGAGGGCTTAAAAATCTTTTTGCTTGTTTTATTCTTTGATAAATTCAATTCCAAGTTCTTCTTGCATTGCTCTTGTTTCTTTTTCATGTCGTCTTTCACCTGGACCAAGTATTTGAGAACTTTTAACTCCTGTTACAATTAACAAAACCCTAAGTGTTTTTTCCATGTCTTCACTAAGCTGTGCACCCCATATAAGCTTTGCATTAGGGCTTATTTCTTTGGCAATTGTTTCAATAACTTTCTTAGCTTCATCTAATGACAAGTCTAAACCACCAATTATATTAACCAAAGCGCCGCTTGCATCCCTAATGTCAACATCAAGTAAAGGATTTTCAATTGCTTTTTGAACAGCTTCAACAGCTCTGTCTTGAGAATCTGATTCGCCAACTCCTATCATAGCTACTCCGCCATTTAGCATAATAGCTTTAATATCTGCAAAATCAAGATTAACTAATCCTGCTTTTGTAACAAGCTCTGTTATTCCTTTAACTGAATTTGTGAGTATTTCATCAGCAACTTTAAATGCAGTATGTAAAGGCAGGTCTGGAGCTAATTCAAGTAATTTATCATTAGGTATAACAATAAGTGTGTCAACAATATTTTCCAGCTTCTCTAAACCAATCATGGCATTTTCAAAACGTTTCTGGCCTTCTATTGTAAAAGGCAGTGTAACAACAGCTATTGTTAAAGCACCTAATTTCTTAGCCATTCCAGCCACAACAGGAGCTGCTCCTGTTCCTGTTCCGCCACCTAAACCGCATGTTATAAACACTAAGTCTGCTCCCTGTACTTTATGTTTTATTTCTTGCTCGCTTTCATGTGCAGCTTCTTCACCTATTTGAGGATTACTTCCTGCACCTAATCCGTGAGTAAGTTCACTTCCAATAAACACTTTAAGATCAGAACAAGTATAAAGCAAATCTTGGGCATCTGTGTTTACTGCTATAAGTTCAGCACCTTTAATGCCTATTTCTTTCATTCTTGTAAGGGTGTTGCCTCCGCCGCCGCCAACTCCAAAAACTTTTATAGCTGCTCTTTGTTTTGCAATAACCTGTTCAAGTTCTTTGTCAACATTATCAACATCGCTTTCTTTCTCTTTTATTTCAAATTCCATCTTCTTTTTCTCTCTTTCTTTTTATTTCTTTTTTATTTTTTTTATAAAAAATATAAAAAGCCAGTATATATAAACTTTAGTATCCTATAATTAATATTTTATAAGATATTTTTTATTTTTTTATTTCTTTAGCTCTTTATTTCACAATCTAAACCAATCAGCTCTTTTACCTTGTTTTTAAATTGCTCTATTTTTTTATTTTTTTCTTCTTCTCTTTCTTTATTTTCAAAATCAAATTCAATAACAGCTTTATTTTCAGTTATTTCAATATTTGCTATTTTCATAAAAAAAGTTTTTGCTATAATCTTAATTTTTTCTTCTTGACTTTCTATGAAATTATTGATCTTAAAATTATAAATAATATGTTTTCCAGCAAGAGGAGAATTAAAATCAAGAAGCACCCTGCCCCCAGTAACAGTTATGACTTTAGCAACCAAGCCATTAACATTAACAAACATTCCAGGGCTTGGAAATTCTTTAAATTCAGTTAATGGAACAGTCTTTACCAGCTTTGCATCGCGTTTGCCAAAAGCATCTTCAGGTTTTAGCTCTATTACATAATCTTTGTTTAGCTCTTTATCCTCAAGTGCAGAATCAATACCTTTAGGAACCATAGCCTGACCAACACAAATATTAATTGGTTTAAATTCTTCCTTGTCCCCCTTATTTTCTTTTGTTTCTGTTTCCTCTGTTTCTTTTATTAATCCTGCTTTTTTTGCTTCTTCAGTTAAAGTAGTGTCAAAAACCTCTCCATCCTTGATTCTTGCAGTAAAATCAATTTCAATAAAATCATTTTTCTTTGTCTTCATTTTAATTATTTAACTGTGAAAACAAGAATCTTTATAAATTTATTTTTTCTTGTTATTTAATGGCTTTCAAATTAGTAAATGCTACTGAAATTAGGATTGGTAATTTTGCTATTATTAATGACGCACCTTGCATTATTAAATCAATGGACATAAGTAAAACAGGAAAACATGGACATGCGAAAGTAAGAATTGAAGCCATGGGTATTATTGATGGCAAAAAGAAAATTATTGTGGTGCCAGGCACTGAACGTATTACAATACCTATGATAGAAAAAAGAAAAGCACAAGTGTTAAAAACAGATAAAACTGTAAATAAAGCAACTGTCATGGATTTAGAAAACTATGAGACTTTTGATGTTGATATAGCGCCAGATATTGCTGAAGAAATTGATGAAAATAAAGAAGTGGAATACTGGAATGTTGAAGGTAAAAAAATAATAAAAAAAATTACTTAATTATTTAAAAAATTTGGTTAAATTTAATTATTTAAAATGGTAAAAGTAGAAGCTGCTCGTGCAAGACTTCTGAAAGATATTTTTGTGTGCAAAAGATGCGGTGCGAAAATCAGGGCACAATCACGAAAAGTTGCTGAAGGCAAGATAAAATGCAGGAAATGTAAAAGCAGGGCATTAAGACCAAAAAGTAAGAAAACCGGCAAATAATGAAAAAAGATAAAGAATGGAATTTATATATTATGATTTGACTTTTCTCCTGCTATTTTGTTTATTTGTTGGCCTCTTCCTTTATTCAAGAAGGAAAAAAATAAAAGTAGAATCAAAAATATTTTTGCTTTACAGAACAAAAATTGGTTTACGTTTTATAAGCTGGGCAAGTAAAACTTTTCGCCGTGCATTAGGTGTTTTAAGTTATTTTTCAATAACTTTTGGAGTTTTTGCAATGATAATGGCATTTGCAATGCTTTTCATAAGCATACAAATGATTTTTTCATTGGTTACAGTGCCTAAAGTGCCGCCAATAATGCCCCTTATACCTTATTTGCCTCAAATTTTTAAACTGCCTCTCCCCCCTTTTTATTTTACTTATTGGATTATTATAATTCTGATTATTGCTGTAACGCATGAATTTGCACATGGCATTTTTGCAAGTTTTTATAAAATAAAAATAAAAGCGACTGGTTTTGGTTTTCTTGGGCCTTTTCTTGCAGCTTTTGTTGAGCCAGATGAAAAGAAAATGTCGCGTAAATCAAAAAAAGCACAGCTTGCTATTCTGTCAGCAGGAAGCTTTTCAAATTTTATTTTTGCAATAATCTTTTTATTGCTTTTACAACTTTTTTTCCTTGGGTGTTACAGCCCAGCTGGAGTTACTGGATATATGTTTGCTTTTCAGCAGGTTAATGTCAGTAGTATAGAAAAAATAGGAATCTACAGCACAGAAGAATTTTTTAATTTAAGTGACGAGGAGTTTAGTGCTATAAATAAAACTCTTGAAGTAAAAACAAAAAAAGAGATAAACAATGAAGGCGATATTTTTTATATGTCTCCAGAACTTCTCAACCAGTTAAAACAAATTAAAACTGAAAAAACACAGACAATAGCTTTGTATCAAAATACCCCAGCATTTCATGCTAATCTATCTGGTGCATTGCAAAGAATTGGTGGTTTTGAAATTAAAAATATTAATGATGTGCAAAAGGCAATAAGCTCATATAATCCAAATGAAACAATAGAAATTCAAACAACTGAAAAAAATTATACAATTACTTTAATTGAGAATCCAACTAACAAATCCATAGCTTACCTTGGAATAGGCCTTCCATCTATTAAAGGAACAAATCTTTTTTTATACAAACTATCAGCACCATTTTTTTCACCTTTTGTCTATATTAAACCGAAATTTAATCCACAATTTCTAACATTTATAAGAGATTTATTTCTTTGGCTTATCTTAATAAGTTTTTCAGTGGCATTAATTAATATGCTGCCTCTAGGAATGCTCGACGGTGGAAAATTTATTTATCTAGCAACTTTTGGAATTACAAAATCAAAAAAGAAATCTGAACTTGTGTTTAAAATCTCAGCATTTCTTGTGCTGCTTCTTCTTGTAGTTTTAATGCTTGTATGGCTATTAAAGATTTAGTGGAAAAATCAAAAAACCCCGTCGAGTTTCAAAAATCTATTTTAAACGTTTTATTTTCTAAAAAAAATTTGAAAAAATAAAAATAGAAAAATATTTAAACTAAAAACAGTTTTATTTATTAATATTAAAATTAAATAAATAAA
>JAUXAK010000058.1 GCA_030619955.1 archaeon
TTTTTTTTCAAAAATTATAGAAAGATTTATATATCACTATAGCATAGTATTATAAGTTAAATTTTATAAAAAATTCAAAAAAAATTAAATAAATTTAAGAAAGAAAATACAATTCACATAACTTAACATTTCAAACACACAGAACATTTCAAACATCAAATCAAAACTTAGTAAAATTTAATAAATCAAATCAATATTAGATTATCATAAACAAAATTCAGATTGATAGTCAATAAATATAATTATTAGGTGCTTGAGGTGATTTGTTAAAGAGTTTTGATTCTGTTATTTAGTTTGATGTTTACAGTTAATAGATGCTAATTTGTTAATAATTGAATGTTTTTCTTTCAAACTAAAATATGGGAAAAATTAGTCCACCATCAATAAAATACATAATTAGTGCTAAGTTTGTTGCAGAAGGTGTTGTTGAAAAGCCTGATGTGATTGGAGCAATATTTGGACAGACAGAAGGCTTGCTTGGAGAAGAGCTTGAATTAAGAGAGCTGCAGAAAAAAGGAAAAATAGGCAGAATCAATGTGGAGCTTAGTGTAAATGAAAGCCAGACTAAAGGGGATATTGAAATTCCTACTTCTGTTGACAAAGCTGAAACTACAATTATAGCAGCAGCTATTGAAACCATAGACAGAGTAGGACCTTGCGATGCAAGATTTGAGATTAAAAATGTTGAAGATGTGCGAAGTTCAAAAAGAGAGTATATTGTTGAAAGAGCAAAAAAGCTGCTTGAAAAAATGGGTCATGTTCCTGGAATAAGGGAGATGGAGCAAGATATAGTAAATCACACAAAAACTGCCAGAATCAGGGAATATGGCAGAGAACTTCTTGCAGCTGGTCCTGATATTGAGAATAATAATGAATTGATTGTAGTAGAAGGAAGAGCAGATGTTCTTAATTTGTTAAGATGCAGTATTAAAAATGTGATTGCAATGAATGGAACAGTAATACCTGAAACAATTAAAAAATTAAGTCAAAACAAGGATGTTACTCTTTTTGTAGACGGAGATAGAGGGGGCCTACTTATAGCTACAGATGCTATTAACAATGCAAAAGTATTATTTATTGCAAGAGCTCCTGACGGCAAGGAAGTTGAGGAACTGGCTGAAAAAGAAATATTAATTTGTTTAAGAAATAAATTGCCCAAAGATGAATTTGCAGCAAGGTATTTAAAAGAAAAAAGAAAAACCAGGAAAAAAGAGAGAATAAGAGAGAATGTAAGAGACAAGGCAAGAGAAAAAGAAGAAGAAATAAGAGAATCAAGAGATTTAAGCGAAGATGAAAAATTAAGTTTTCAGGTTTATCTTCAAGAAATAAGTGACACAAAAAATGCTTTATTGCTGGAAAAAATAGATGACAATATAAGGGTTAAGAAAATCACCCAAAGTGAAATCATCAGGGCACTTTATGATGCAAAAAAAAGACACAAAAAAGTTTATGCAATAATCATGGATGGAACAGTCACGCATTCTATTGTAAGAGCAGCAGAATATGTATCTTGTAGTTATATTGTAGCAAAAAACTTTGCAGCAACTTCCAATAAAATTAAGTTGTTGAGTTTTTAATTTTTTATTTTTGTTTTTTTATTTTTACTTTATATTACATTTACTTCTTGTATAAAAAAGAATAATTTTTTTTGAGAGTCGCAACCAAAAAGAATATTAATTGTTTATAATTTTCATAATTAGATTTATTTATACAATCCAGATATTTACTTCTGTTTTTAACATATATATTTATTTCAGGATACTTTACTTTTTTTAATAAAAAATTCATTATCAAACGAGAAACTCTGCCATTTCCATCAATAAATGGGTGGATTGTTACTAATTTTGCTGATACAACAGCAGCTAATTCAAGAAGATAAAATTCTTTTTTATTTTTTTTATACCATTTAATTAAATCTGTAACCAGCAAAGACACTATTT
>JAUXAK010000056.1 GCA_030619955.1 archaeon
TTTTGTGTATCACTTTCACCTATTCCAATCACAGCAACATCTCCATTCTTCATTATTGAACTAACATCTGCATAATCCAAGTTAATCAAGCTTGGAATTGTTATTGTTTCAACAATACCTTTTATCATTGTACTTATTAATTCATTTGCAACTGCAAATGCCTGTTCAACAGGAAGATTGCCTGCTATGTCTACTAAGCGATTATTGTCTATTACAATAACTGTATCTGTCACTTCCCGAAGTTGCTGCAAGCCAAACTCAGCTTTGTCAATTCTTGCTTTTTCTGTATCAAATGGCATTGTCACCACGCCGATAGTTACTGATCCTATTTCTTTGGCAAGTTGTGCTACAATTGGAGCAGCTCCTGTTCCTGTTCCGCCGCCCATTCCTGCTACAATAAAAGCCATGTCTGATCCACTAACAGCTTTTTTTAATTCAACAATTGCTTCTTTAGCAGCTTCTCTACCTCTTTCAGGAAAACCGCCACAACCTAATCCACGAGTTAATTCCTTTCCCATAAGAATCTTTTCATCAGCTTTAGTTACACTTAAATGTAAAGCATCTGTGTTTGCTGCATAAACAGTAGCTCCATGAATTCCTTTATTAAAAAGCCACGTTACTGCATTACTGCCTGCGCCTCCAATACCTAAAACTTTAATTGTTGCTTTGCCTGCCTTAAGTTCATCAAAGTTAACACCATACTTATCAGCTCCTTGAACTGCCTCTTTTGCAAAATCTATTGGCATTTTTTTCCTCCTTTTGCTTTTTATTTTATTTAATTTGGCAAACCACACAACCACAAACCAAAAAGTTTAAATAGTTGTGAAGTTTATTTTTATAAAGAAAAGACTAACTAAGTAAAAATACAAAACACAAAAAAATTATTCGATTCCCCCGAAAGTCGGATAATTTTTTAAAATTTTTATTTAATGTCTTATTACAATTTTATTTTAAATACATTATTGCAAACTAACTATTATTTTCTAATATATATTTTAGAATTCACAGTTGGAAATTTTTATGTGGAAAGTTTTTTATATCTCAATTGATAAATTTTTTTATGAAAAAAGAGAGTAAAGCAGGAAAAATAGGCAAGAGAGTTAAAATCATAACACATAAAGATAAGCAGGAGTTTGAAGGAACTTTACTTTATTCTTATGATCCAGATATTGTTCTTTTAAAACTTTCATCTGGCTATAACATAGGAATTGAAAAAAACAAAATTAAAAAAATTCAAGAAATAAAAGAAAAAGGAAGGGTAAAGAAAAAAGAAAAAGAGTTCAGACCAAAAATAAAAAAAACAAAAGGCTTGCCTCGTGTTGCTGTTATTGTTACAGGAGGCACAATATCCTCTAAAGTAGATTATGAGACAGGGGCTGTGAAACCAATAGAAAAGCCAGAAGATATTATTGCTGTTGCACCAAAAATTCAGGAAATAGCTTCTCTTGAAATAAACAGTCCTTTTATGGCTTTTAGTGAAAATATTAGTGCAAAAAATTGGCAAGATCTTGCTAAATCAATAGCTTCTTTACTTAATAAAAAAGAAATAAAAGGCATTATAGTTTTATGTGGAACAGATACTTTACACTATACAGCATCAGCTCTTGCGTTTATGTTACAAAATATTAACAAGCCAGTTATCTTAACATATGCACAACGTAGTATTGATAGGGGGTCTAGTGATGCTTTCTTAAATTTAACTTGTTCAGTATATGCTGCACTTAGCGACATTGCTGAAGTTTTTATAGTTGGGCATGCTACTTCAAATGATAATTTTTGTTTTGCTCTTAGAGCAACAAAAACAAGAAAAATGCACACAAGTAGAAGAGACACATTCAGGCCAATAAACACTAAACCTATAGCAACAATTAATGATGAAGGTAAAATTAATATTATTAGTAAATATAATAAAAGAAATGATAAAAAAGTTAAGGCAGAACCTTTTTTTGAAGAAAAAACAGCTTTAATCAAGTGGCATCCAAACTTAGATCCTAAGATTATTGATTTTTTCATTAAACAAAAATATAAAGGAATTGTGATAGAAGCAACAGGTTTTGGCCATGTTGCAATTGAAGGAA
>JAUXAK010000033.1 GCA_030619955.1 archaeon
AATCATTCATTTCTCTAACGAACTGATCAACATTATTTTTATTTAAATCAAAAAGTTCACTTTGTGCTATAAGAATCTCGATCAATTTTGATTCATCTGACATTTTTTTACTCTTATTCTCTTTATTTCTTTCTCTTGTTATTTTCTTCTTCTTCAAAAAAAGAAATAATCTTCTTTCCTGCACCACTAAGTAAAATAATAATTAGAATAAGTATAATTGCTCCTAAAACAAACCATCCTTTATATTCTGAAAGTTTTGATGTTGTATTTGGTGTTGTAGTTGTTGTATCTTCTAATGTGTTCTCTTCACTATTTTCAGTGGTTTCAGTCAAGTTATTGCTTGTTGCATTGCTTGTTTCATTTGTTATTTCTTCTTCAGTTTCCTCTTCTGTTGGTTCTTCCTCTGTTGTTTCCTCTTCTTCTTCCTCTGGCTCTTCCTCTTCTTCTGCTGTTACTTCTTCTGCTGTTGTTACTGTTATTTTTATTTTGTTGCTTGAAGTTGTATCAACTCCATCAGAAGTATAAAATATCATCTCTCTTACCCCAGTAAAGTCAGCTTGGGGGGTTATTTTTACTATGCTTCCAATAATTTTTACACTAATATTAAGAGGTCTTACTGTAATATAAGTAAGACTGTCATTATCAGGATCATTAAAATAATCATTAAGATTAATACTATATTCTTCACCTGCCTGAACACTTACATCAGGAATCTCTTGTGCTAACACCGGAGGATTATTTTCTCCTTCTTCTGCTTCTGCTTCTTCTTCTGTTGTTATGTTTTCCTCTGCTTTTTCTCTTTTAAACAAATTAGCAAGCCATGAAATAAATCTTGAAAATAATGATTCTTCAGGTTCTTCAGGTTCTAGTTCTAGTTCAAGTTCCTCTGCTTCTCCTGCTTCAACAACATTTATTGTTATTGTTTTACTTGACACGATTGTAGTATCCTTTAGTCTTGTTGTTACAGTAATTGTGTAAGCATCTAATGCTGTTTCAATTGGCGGCGCTATATAAAGATAAAGAGTCTGAGCTTTTGTTGATTCCAAACTGATTGAACCTGGGTTGATTTGTGAAAAACTTACTCCTGTTCCAGAGATTTCAATATTATAATCAGCCTTGTTAATTCCTTTATTTTCAACTATAAAAGGAACAGTGGCAGCTGAGTCTCTTGCAACATCTATTGTTGTTTTCTCAGTGTTAATTGCAGGTTTATAACAATATTCTGTTGTTATTGTTTCAATTATTATCTTAGAGCTTGCATCAGCACCTGATACATGATCAAGCGCATTGACAATTATATCATAAGTTCCTGCTTTAAATCCAAAAGGTGGATGAACATCCAAGGTTAAAGGTTTTTCTTCTCCAGCCTCGAGACTAAAATGTTTTTCATCTATAGCTGCCCATTCAGGAGCTTCTAAAGACACATCATATGTATTTGTAAACTTGCCCGTGTTTTTAACAATAACAGAATATGTGTTGCTCAATGCATTGCACATCTTATCTTTTTCTTGTTCAATTGTAACCAAAACACCATAACATGTTTCTACATTAATTTTTAAATCAATTTTTTTAAGCACTTTTCCTTTTTCACTTAATATTTCTATTGCAACATTGAAATCACCTTCAGTTTTATATGCAGGCTTTGCCATAAGATTAAAAGATATTTCCTGAGTTTCAGAAGCACTTACCTGGCTTTGATCTACATTTACCCAATCTGGGCCATAAACATTTATTTTGTAAACATTGTCCCTTGTTCCAATATTTTTAATTTTTACTGGAATGTTTAATTGCTCAGCTTCACATATGCTATAAAAACTTTGTTCACTAGTTAATTCATAATCATAGCATGAAACAACCTCAAAGCTTGCTTTTGTGTTAGCTTTAGCATAATCTGAAGCAGATTCTACTGCAAAATTCACTTCATAATTTCCTGCAATATTACAAGGTGTCATTACATAAGCCTCAACACTAATGCTTGAATTAGGTGCAAGAGAAAAAGTTTCTGATGAAAGACTAATCCAAAGCTTGGCAATTCCCTGTACTTCAATTTTATAATTTTCAAGATATTTTCCTTTATTTTCTATATTAAGGTCTATTGTTTTTTCTTCACAAGAGCAAATTGTCTGTGTTTCAGGTTCTGCTTTAAGAACAGTAAGATGGCAATTTTCAACAACTATTGAATGTTTAACTGTTTTTGTGATGCCAGCACTTTCAATTGTAATTTCAAGAGAATAAACCCCTGGGGTTATTTTACTTGAAGGTGTTATGTAAGAATAAATTACTTGAGTATCTTCAAGCCAGAATCCCAAAGGCACAGTAGTTGCAAAATTAGATGCAGTTCCGCCAACTGATACAGTAAAAGAACCTGTTCCTGAAACAATGTCTTCAATTACAATTGTGCTGCCTGGACAGACAGTATTAGAAGTTAAGTTTGTTGTGACAGTAAAAGCATTTACAAAATCAAAGCTAATAAAGCTAATAAAGCTGACACAAACCAAAAGAGACATCAAAAATAACAAAGATGATACCAATTTTTTTTTCATTTTTTGTTTTTGTTTTTAGTTATTTTTCGTCTGTTATTACTGTAAAAGAAAGAGTAGATATATAAACTTTTTGATAGTGTAAAATAACATTTATAAAATATAAAATAATAGAGGATATATAAAAGAAAAAGAACAAAATAAGAAGAAATAAAAAGATAAATATTTAATGTAAAACATTTAATAAAATATTTAAGATAAATCAGACATATCTAATAAATTAATATTTTTAGAATGAGAAAGGAAATGAAAAGAAGAAAGAAAAAGTTTACTTTATTATTCTTATTTTTAATTATATTAATTAGTATTATTAGTATTGGTGCTTGTTTAGCTTTTACTTCACTTGCAAAAGCACAAGAGCAAACAGCTGCTTTTTATAATGAGTTTGATATTATTGGAAACAAAATATTTGTAAAACAAACATTTATTTTTGAACAGCCAACTTTCCAGACTTTTTTTCTTGAGCTGCCTAAAGACGCAACAAACTTGGAAATAAAAATTAATAATGAGAGCATTAGCCAAGATGAAATCAAAGCAAGGTTAACTGAAACAAAGCAGTCAAAAAGAATTGAGCTAACAAACAGCTATGAAATAAAAATAAAATACTCAACTAAAGAATTTCTTGAACAAAACAAGAAAAGCTTTTTTTTAATGGATTTTAAAATACCTCTTGATGTAAAAGAATTTCAGCTAAAACTAACTTTGCCACAAGGAAATTTGCTTGACAAACCTCTTCGTAATAGTGCGGGTTCAGCATGGCCAAAACCTGTTAAACTAGAAACAGATGGCCAGAAAATATGGCTAACATGGACAAGAACAAATCTAAAAAAAGATGATAGTATTTCATTTCTTGTTGTGTATAAAAAAGAAAAAGAACTTATGACATGGATATTAATTTTGATTATAATTATTATTGTTATAGTTATTGCATTTATCTTATTTATGAAAAAAATAAAGAAAAAGAAAAAAATTACTAAGAAAAAAGTAAAAATCAAGGAAAAGGTTGAAAAAAAAGTATTTGAGCATCTTCTTGAAAGTGAGAGGGCAATAATCAGTTTATTAAAAACAGCTAAAAGAAAAGAGTTATGGCAAAAGCAAATTCGACTCAAGACAGGTTTTTCAAAAGCAAAACTATCACGAGTAATTAAGAACCTTGAAGCAAGAGGCATTGTCAAAAAAATACCAATTGGAAACACAAACAAGATAAAATTAGTAAGCTAATTCTTGTTCCATGTTGTTCCATTTTGTTTCAAGAATATATTAAATATAAATTATTCTTCTAAAAAATATGAAAAGAATAAATATGGGAAGAAAAAATGTTTTCATCTCTTATTAATAAAATAAATCAATGAAAAAATAATGTTCAAAAAATTAAAAATATAAAATGAAAAAATGGAAATTGAAAGGAGGTTAGGAAAAAAATGAAAATTTTAGGAATTTTGTTAGCATTAGTACTAGTAACTTCAATATTTGGTTTTAGTGGATTTGCTTTAGCAGAAGATGAGCCAATTGAGGCAGCTGAACCAGTTGAGATTGAAGCTGAAGAAATAGGAGACCCTGGAATCACACCAGATTCTGCATTATGGGGGCTTGACAGAGCACTTGAAAGAATAAGTCTTGCTTTGACATTCAACAGAGCTGCTAAAGCTAAAAAAGGATTAGCTCATGCACAAGAAAGGTTGCTTGAAGTTAAGGTAATGATTCAAGAGAGGAAGATGGAAGCTGCTGAAGAAGCTATAACTGAACATGGAAAAGCATTTGGAAAAGCTAAAAAAGAAATTGAAGAAATTGAAGATGGAGAAAGTGAAGAAGGAACAAAAGAAACTTTAAAAGAAATAATGATAGTGCAAGATGAACTTGAAGAGCATGAAGATCAAATGGAACTTGTTGATGAGATTGTAACTCAAGAAATTATTCCAGAACTTCCAGAAGATGAAGCAGAAGAAGCTAAAAAGATAATTGCTAGAGCTATTGTTAATACAGAAGCTGTTGAAACACAAGTAATAACAAAAAAAGATAATGCAAAATTAATGCTAAAGGCAATAACTGAAAAGCCTGAAGCAGAAATTGAAGAAGAGATTGAAGAGATTGAAGAAGAAAGCGGCTTAAACACAGGAAGAAAAAATAGAGCAAGAAAAACAATTGAAAGAGCAAGAAAAAAGATTAAAGAGATTAAAGAGGAAGAAAACATTAACTTAGATGAAATTGAATACCAGCTTGATGAAGTGGAAGAATCTCTTGAAGAAGATTTTGAAGATGTTGAAAATGTAACAGAGGAAGTAAAAGAATATGGAAACAACATCAGCAGGTTGGCAAGACAGCTAAGAATTGCAAAACAAGAAGGTAATTTTACAGAAGCACATCAGGCACTTGTTACAGCAGCAAGGTCACAGCATTTTGCTGTTCTTGAGAGAGTTAAAGAAAACTTACCAGAACATGTAAGAGAAAAATTTGAAGAGAAAATCCAGGCAATGCGGCAGAAACTTGAAGAAAAGAATTTGCCAGCACCTGGCGGAAAAGGTAAAGGTCAGGATGGTGAAGAAGGAAATGAAACAGAAGAGGAAGAAGATGAACCAGAATGTACAGTTGATGCTGACTGTGAAGAAGGCCAGGTATGTGTAGAAGGAGAATGTGAAGAAAGTGAAGACGAAGGAAACCAATCTGAATAAATAAAAAATAAATTTTTTGTTTTTTATTTTTATTTTTTATTTTACAAAACAAAAAGAAATAGACAAAATTAAACAAACTAAGCAAGAAAAGTAAATTATTTTATATATTATGAAAAAGATAGAAAGATTTATAAATAGTCATTACTTTTAAGTAGTATATAGATATGAAGGAAGAATAAAAATGAAAGAAGTTTATGATGTAGGGGATATAGAAAAGACAAAAGAAATTCTAAAAAGACTTAAGATAGATACAGAAACAATGATAACTACAGAAGGCATTGATTATGAAAAGGATATAAAAAAAAATTCTAATCTTTATACATATAGTAATTCTTTAACAAAAATTTTAAATGAATGTGAAAAAGCAATTGAAAATATTAACATAGGAATGATGAGGGAATTAAAACTAGTATTAGGCTGGTATTTAAGAGAAGCAGAAGATTGGAAACAGTTTAATGAAGAAAAA
>JAUXAK010000029.1 GCA_030619955.1 archaeon
CATAGAAATTGACTTAATAAGATTTTTAATATCAAAGATAAAAACAAGAAATAAAAAAAATATCAAAATTATTTATGGCAATCTTTTTAAAATACCACTAAAAGATGCAACAGCAATAACTGTCTTTTTATCAAAAGAAGCAAATATAAAATTAGGAAAAAAACTAAAAAAAGAGTTAAAAGATAAAAATAAAAAAAGCAAAAGAAAAGATATAAGGATAGTATCATATAAATGGCCTATCCCCTCTCCTAACTTAAAACTAGCTAAACATGACAAAAAGCACAGGATTTTTTTATATTATCTTTAAATATAAAAAATAAAAACAAACATAAAATTTAAAAACATAAAATAGCTAGTAGTGTTATAAAAGAGGAACATGATAAAAAACAAACAAGGTGGTTTTGAGATGTCTGTAACTACATTAGTAGTTATAGTCATAGCTGTTGTTATGCTTATTCTTGGGCTTGTTTTTGTAAGGCAGATATTTAAAACTGCAACAGAAAGTATGACTGTAATGGACTCTCAGATAAAAACTAAACTCAATAAAATGTTTGAAGAAGAAGGATATCCTGTAGCAGTACTCACCAAGGTTGTTACAGTAAAAAGAGGAACAGAAGCTTTTTCAATTCCCATAGCTTTTCAAACACAAAGTGGAGAGGGAGCAGTAGATGTAAGCTTAGAATATAAAGTAGAACTCAAAGGAGGAGATTGCATAGGTACAGAAAATTGGATTATTTCACCAGAGTTAGAAAGAAAATCAAAAGATTTTAGTACTGTAGTAGCTGATAAAGCTTATTTAGATATAGTTCTTTCAGTGCCAAAAACTGTTGCTAAATGCAGACAAATAATTAAAATTTCAGTCTATGAACCAGATTATGGCGAGTCTTATGATACATTTACCTTGAACATAGCTTAGGACTAAATTTAAAAACAAATTTTTCTTTTCTTTTATATGTTAAAGTTATATAATACATTAACAAGAAGAAAAGAAGCTTTTAAGCCAATTAAACCTAGTTATGTAGGCTTTTATGCTTGTGGCCCCACAGTTTATTGGTATCAGCATATTGGCAATTTAAGAACTTATATATTTGGGGATATTTTAAAGAGGGTTTTGATTTATAATGGTTACAAAGTTAAACATGTTATAAATATAACAGATGTAGGTCATCTTACCAGTGATGCTGATATGGGTGAAGATAAAATGGTTATTGCCTTAAAAAGAGAAGGTTTACCTTTAACAAAAGAGTCTATGTTTAAATTAGCTGAGAAATATACTGGCATTTTTAAACAAGATATTAAAAAATTAAATATTATCGAACCAGATGTCTGGTGTAAAGCTACAGAGCACATAAAAGAACAGATCGAATTAATCAAGAGAATAGAAAAAAATAATTATGCTTATATTGGGAAAAAGAGTGGTAATGTTTACTTTGATACTTCTAAATTCAAAGATTATGGCAGACTTGCAAGATTAAAACTTAAAGGACTTAAAGCAGGAGCAAGAACTGAAGTTGACCCTAACAAAAAAAATCCAAGAGATTTTGTTTTATGGTTTACAATAAAAGGTTCAAAATTTAAAGAGCATCTACTAAAATGGCCAAGTCCTTGGGGGGAAGGCTGGCCAGGATGGCACATTGAATGTAGTGCCATGTCAATAAAATATCTTGGAGAGAATTTTGATATCCATACAGGGGGGATAGATCATATCCCAATACATCATACAAATGAAATCGCTCAAAGTGAAGCTGCTACTGGAAAAAAGTTTGTTAATTACTGGTTGCATGGGGCTTTTTTAACATCTAAAGGAGAGAAAGTAAGCAAAAGTACTGGTGGTTTGTTTACTCTTGCTGAACTCAAAGAGGCTGGTTATGAATCTTTGGCATACAAATATTTTGTATTAACAACTAGTTATAGAAATAATCTTGATTTTTCTTTAAAAAATTTAAAAAATGCCCAGAATGCTTACAGAAGAATAAAAAACATTATCTTAGAATTAAAAGATGACAAAAAGATAAATAAAAAATATTTGCAGGAATTTGAAAAAGCAATAAATGATGACTTAGATATGCCCAAAGCTCTGTCTATTTTATGGAAATTTGTAAGAGACAAAAGAGCAGAAGGTAAAATAAAAACTATAGAAAAAATGGATAAAGTTTTTGCTTTAGATTTATTAAAAAAAGAGAAAATAAAAATTCCAGAAAAAATCAAAAAACTCATACAAGAACGAGAAGAAGCAAGAAAAAAGAAAAATTTCAAGCTGGCAGATAAAATCAGAGAAAAAATTAAAGAGCAAGGTTATATAATTGAAGACACAATTGAGGGACCAAGAATTAAAAAATTATAAAAAATAAGATGCAGATAAAAAAAATAAAATATCGCTGGTTTTATACATCTTCAGGCAAGCTTGTTCTTGCAGGAAAAAATGCTGAGCAAAATGAACAGCTTGTAAAGCAAGCTAAGAAAAATGATATTATCTCACATACTAAAGAGCCAGGAAGCCCTTTTTGTATTTTAAAAGACAAGGTCAAGGCTCAAGACATAAAAGAAGCTGCAATTTTTTGCGCATGCTTTAGTCAGGGATGGAAAAAGAAAAAAAAAGAAATGGAAGTTCACATGTTTAAAGCAGATCAAATTTTTAAAGAAAAAAGACAAAAGACAGGAACTTTTTCTGTTGTAGGGAAAGTACAAAAATGTCATGTCAAGTTGGAGTTATGGTTAGGAATACAAAAAAAGAAACTTAGAGCAACTCCAAAGTCTTGTTTTGAGAATCCATTAATAAAAATTTTGCCTGGAAAAATCAGCAAGGAAAAAGCAATAGATAAAATAAAAGATATGTTAGAGAAAAAAAGATATAAGTTTAGTAAAGAAGAGGTTGCAAGTGCAATTCCTGCAGGAAGCTTTGAATTAGGAAAATGAAAACTAAGCTTGTAAATTTTGAAATAGGAAAAAAAGGTCTAACTAGAGAATTTATAGATGCTATTGAAAAAACATTTAAAAAGCACGAGTTAGTTAAGGTATCTGTACTTAAAAGTGCGACTAGAAATAAAGAAGAAACAAGAAAAATAGCTCAAGAAATATGTTCTGAGCTTAAAAATAAAGAAAATAAAGAATTTACTGCAAAAATTATTGGTTTTACAATTTTTATAAGAAAATGGAGAAAGAAACCGAAACAAAAGAAAAAATAACTAAAGCAAGAAGAATAACTGTTCATGAAGTGCCTGCTCAGGCATTTATCAAAGCTTTAGCTTCAAAACTAAAAGGAATGCCAGAATTTAAAATGCCTGAATGGGCAGCTTTTGTCAAAACAAGCCATGCAAAAGCAAGGCTGCCTGAAAAAGAAGACTGGTGGTATACAAGATCTGCAGCAATAATAAGAACAGTTTATGTTAAAGGTGTTACAGGAGTATCAAAACTAAGAACAAAATACGGCTCAAGAAAAAAAAGAGGTGCAAAACCTGAAAAATTTTATAAAGCATCAGGAAAAATTATCAGAACAGCATTACAACAAGCAACAAAAGCTGGCCTTGTTGGGCATATAAAAGAAAAAAGAGCAGGAAGAAGACTGACAAAAAAAGGAAAAGAATTTCTTGAAGCTCTTGCTGCTGAAATAAAAAAATAAAAATTAAAAAAGGAAAAGAAAAAATGAAAGAATCAGTAACAGAATCAACAGAACCAGATAATATTAATAAATTAATTCAGCAAGTAGCTTTACTTGAAGGCATTGCGAAAAAAAATATGACTAAAGAAGCTATAGCAAGACATGGCAATTTAAAAATAGCACATCCTGAAACTGCTATTCAGGCTGTTGCAATGATTGCTCAAGCTGCGCAACTTGGCCAAATTTCAAAGCCAATTTGTGATGAAGAATTCAAAGCCTTACTTATAGAAATTCAGAAAGGCAAGCCAAATTTAAATTTTAAAAATAAAATTTTAAAGTAAAAATAAGAAAATAAAAATTAAAACAAAATAAACATGGCAAAATATAAAACAATAACAAAAAAAACTCGTTTAGCTAAGCAGGCAAGAAGAACAAAGTGGGCTCCTTTTTGGGTTATTCCTAAGGCCTTAGGCAAAGGCAAAAGAGTTCATCCTTCAAGATTAACAAGAGTAAAACGTTCATGGCGTAGAACTAAGATTCCTCTTGCAATTAAAAGGCAAAAAATGAGAAAAATAAAATCAGGAAGAAAGAAAAGAAAATATTAAAAAACAAAAATTAAAAACAAAAAATGGCAAAGACAAAGAAAGCAAAAGAAAAAAAACCTGAAAAGAAATTTGAAAGAATTTATACTATTCCTTTAAGGCGAGAAGTGAAAAAAGCTCCCCGCTATAAAAAAGCTGAAAAAGCAATCAGAACAATAAGAGCTTTTCTTGTTAAACATATGAAAGTGCCTGATAGAGATATAAATAAGATTAAAATAGGAAGATGGGTTAATGAAGCTATCTGGACTAGGGGTATAAGAAAACCTCCTCAGAAAATCACAATAAGGGCTGAAAAAGATTCTGAAGGTAATGTAAAAGTAGATCTTGTTAGCTTGCCGCCAAAATTTGCTGTTCAAGAAGCAAAGATAAAAAAGAAAGCAGCAAAAATTACTGCAAAAGAAGAAGCAAAAAAAGAGGAAACAAAGAAGAAAAAAGAGAAGGAAGTAAAGGAGAAAGAAACAAAGGAAAAAGAGGAGAAAAAGGAAGAAGAAAAGAAAGAGAAGGAAAAAAGTGAGCAGGAAAAGATAGAAGAAAAGGAAAAGAAAGAAAAAGAGAAAGCTTTGCATAAAGAAGTTGCTAAACCCCCCTCAGAATATACAAAGATTAAAGCAGCTGGTGGTAAAAAAGAAAGAAAAGAGATTTTTAGAAAAGCTTTGGAAAAATAAAAAAGTTGCTGAACAATTTTCTAATATTTTATAATATAAATCGAAATATTTATAAAGTAAGAATATCTTACTTTTATATGGAAATCACAAAGCTAAGTTCAAAAGGTCAGATAGTAATCCCTGAAAAAATCAGGAAAAATATAAAGAAAGGGACTCCGTTCATAGTGAGCACTATGAATAACAAGTATATTGTACTTAAAAAAATTGAGGGAATAAGCAAAGAAGACATGGAAACTTTAAAAGGATTACAAAAAGCTTGGGATGATTTAGCAGCAGGTAAGGGAATAAGGCTAACAAAGAGGAATTTCTTAAAAGAATTAGCAAAATGGTAAGAGATATCTGGAGATCTCCTGGGTTTATTAAAGCTATAGTTAGAATAAAAGATAATTTAGTTAAGGAAAAAGTAAAGAAACAAGTTATAAAAATAATAGATAATCCTGAAATCGGAAAACCATTAAGATATAATCTAAAAGGTGAAAGAACAGTTTATGTAAAACCATATAGGATAATTTATACTTTTGATGAAAACACAATCTATCTTTTGAGGTTTGAACATAGAAAGAAAGTTTATAAGCATTAAACTAAAAGAAAAAGTCTTAAAAAATAAAAAAGAAAAAAATTCTAAATAAATTTTATGGTGAACAACATGTACAAAGTAAACCATCTTGTCGGCCAGTTCCTGTGGTGTATGTGTTACATGTGTTTGGAGTATAATGCCATTGGTCCATATAGTACTGATAAACAGCTGCAACACATGTCTTTCCAAGTCCTTCACAAACAGCATTACAATTAAGTGTGCTGTCCTCAGCAATCATTTTCTCATGAAGTGTACACTTATTCAATATATCCAACACATTCTGGCAATTACCGCAACCTGTTATTACTGTTTCTAGCTCTACACATCTTCCATTTTGACAAACCTTTCCTTCACTACTGCAATCATATTCAATAAATTTATACACTTGACTACACAAAATATCAAAATCACCAAAATCTGGAGTCACACACTCTTTACTACAATACCCTTCTTTTAATGTGATACTATTAATACAGGAATCTACTGATACTGCATCACCAAAACTACATGTTCCTTTTACATAATAATTCCTGCCATCACTATCTATGCATTCAGCAGATACTCCATCTACATCTTCTACTCCATCTACATCTTCTCTTTGCCAAAACCATCTAGGAAAAATAGCAGCTCCTGTTATTGTTGAATTGGTGTATGCAACACCAAATGTTATACCAACAATCAATGCTATAATAAAAAAAGCCCAAAAGTGATGAGTTTCCATTTCTTTATTTTTACCTCCTTTTTAAAATTTACTATTTATAAAAAAAAGTAAAGATTATATATATATAAATTTTTCTATAATGTCATGAAAAATGAAAAAGAAAAAAAATTAGACAATAATCTTCAGCTATATTCTGTGACTAGGATCCTGTGACTAGACAATAATCTTCATGAAGTCTTTCTGGAATTACAAGAATTGCTCTATCTGCTGGTCCTGGGGTAAGTTCTAAAACTTCAACAACAAAGCCCACATCTTCTGGTTTAAGAACTAAATCTTGATGATTGCATGGTTGTATGCTACCTATATAATACTCTTTGTACTCTATATGTGCTACTCTCCCTTCTCTAACTGGATGATAGAATGCTTCATGAAAAATCACTTCATATCTTTTATTTCTATCTTTATAAATTACTTTCTCACATTTTTCTACATGAAAAATATTATTTTTGTCTCTTAAAACAAAATCTGTAGTTATCTCACAATAAGTTAGCTCTGGAACAATTTCTTTTTCTATACATTTTCCAATACAACATAGTTTAGTGTCTGATGCTTCAACTATTTTGTCATCACAGATTTCATTAGGACCACAGATTACTCCACCGCTCTGCGCACATGTTGGTTCTACTATACCATTTACATCTACATCTTCTCTTTGCCAAAACCATCTAGGAAAAATAGCAGCTCCTGTTATTGTTGAATTGGTGTATGCAACACCAAATGTTATACCAACAATTAATGCTATAATAAAAAAAGCCCAAAAGTAATGAGTTTCCATTTCTTTATTTTTACCTCCTTTTTAAAATTTACTATTTATAAAGAAAAGTAAAGATTATATATATATAAATTTTTCTATAATGTCACGAAAAATGAAAAAATCTAATTTAGAAAAAGGTATAATTATTCTTGATAAACCAGAAGGGATAACAAGCTTTGAAGCTTGTGAACTTGTAAAGAAAAAACTTGAAGCAAATAAAGCAGGTCATGCAGGTACTCTAGACCCCATAGTAACTGGAGTTTTG
>JAUXAK010000019.1 GCA_030619955.1 archaeon
TTATTTCTAGCCATATTTCTCCAAAATATCAAAAAAATTTAAAATATTCATAAAATATCTACAAAATACATAAAATATTTATATCTTACTTCTTTTTTTGTTGTAACAATTTAATGACGAGAAAGGTATTTATATTTTAAATAGTTTTCTAAAATTCAAAAATCAAGGAAAATCAAGAAAAACCAAGAAAATATTTAAAAATACAAAAAACAATAAGATAAACAGAATAAATAATAAAATATAACAAACCAAAACAAAAAACAATAAAATAATAAAACAATAAAATGCCTTTCAAAAAAAAGAGGAAAATACCAAAGCCTCCTGCTCATTTTTTTCCAAAACTTAAAAAAATGAAAATAGAAAAGCCAGGAATGGGAATGGAACTTCCTGAGCTGCCAGAAATGGAGCTTCCTGAAGAAACTGAACAGCTGCCAAGAAAATTACCAGAAAAATTAACAAGGGAAGCAGGCAAAGAATATGAGAATAAGATAATAAAATCAAGCAGATCTTTCAAATCTCTCAGACCTCTTGGTATTGCTGTTGCAAGTTCTGCTGATAGCAAAGGTTTATTTATCAAGGTTGAAAAATTTAAAGAGATTCTTGCTAGCATTGACATGATAGAGAAAAAAACAAAAGAAATTGAAACAGTGATTAAAAAATTAAGAGAAATTCGTTCTAAAGAAGAATATGAAATAGAAGAATGGGAAAAACAGCTTTCAGAAATAAAGGCAAGACTTCAGTTAATAGAAAAAAATCTTGAAAAAGTTGAAGGTTAATGAGTAAAATAGAAGATATGGGATATAACCTCCAAAGCAAATCAAAAGTTAATCTCATTAAAAATCAAGATGATTTATACAAGAATTGCAAGAGCAGAAGCAGATAGTGCAAAAAAAGCAGCTATAGAAGCAGAATCATCTATAGTAGCTTCAAAAAATATTTCTTTAAAACTTAACAAATTTAGCAGAGAAAAAAATAAAACTTTAGCTATTACAAAAACAATTAAGGAAATTTATACTGAGCTAGATAACATAAAATCAATGCTTCCTGAAATAGAAAAAAAACCAAGAAAAGAAAAATCAACAGAAAGAGAAGAAAGAAAAGGTAAGAGGAAAGGGGAAAGAAAAATAGAAGAAAAGGAAAAAACAAAATATGAACAAGAGCTAGAGTCTTTAAAAGAAAAAATATCTTCTTTGAGTTGAGTTGCATAAATAATAAGCTAAGAAGAGAATTTATATCATTTAACTTCTTATTATTAAAGTCTGCCTATTGTTATCTTTTACCTTCTAAAGCAAGAAAAGATTTTATTTGGGCTATAGATTCATCAACTTCAGCTCCAAGCTGGTCTTCATAAGCCTCAATTCTTGTCTTTATGATATATTTATCATAAACTCCTCTTAAGAATTTTGTTAGGGGATTAGACTCCCACTTATGTTCATAATCTCTTTCAAGATAAGAACCTATTTTAATTTCAATTTCACCTTTATCCCTTTTAATTTTAACACCCTCTTGCATTAGCTCAACAGCAGCCATGCCAGTAACCTTGATTGTCACTTTAATCCTGAACCTGAAATAATCACTAATTTTCCTCAAACAAAGCCAGGCTATATCAATGTCTTTTCCAGCAGCTTTAATTTTCTCACTATATTTCTGTTCTATAACAGCATATTCATAACCTGAAAAAAAATCATAAATAAATTTATAAACATCTTTAAAATCAAAAATTCCAGCATGCACAACTTTCCCTTCATAAACAGGACTTATTTCTGCCATCTTTTTCCTTTTTATTAATTATTTATTAATTTAGAAATTAGTATTTAAATATGTTTTGAAGTGTTTGTATTGATGTACAAAAAATTAATCATACAAAAATTTATAAATCCTGAAGAATAGTAAAAAAACTGAGAAAGTTAAGGGGAAATAATAAAAAATGCCAGAAAAACAACCTATTTTTATATTGCCTGAAAATATACAGAGAGTTATGGGAAAAGATGCTCAAAGAAACAATATTTTGGCAGCTCGTTTAGTAGCTGATGCTATAAAAACAACTCTTGGTCCTAAAGGCATGGACAAGATGTTAGTTGATTCTATTGGCGATATAACAATAACAAATGATGGTGTTACTATACTTGATGAAATGGAAATAGAACATCCTGCTGCTAAGATGATGGTTGAAGTTGCTAAAACACAGGAAGATGAAGTTGGTGATGGCACAACAACTGCTGTTATTTTTGCAGGAAAACTTCTTGAAAATGCTGAAAAGCTTCTTGATGAAAAAATTCACCCTACTGTCATAGCAAGAGGATATAGAATAGCTTCTGAAAAAGCACATGAAATTGCAAAAGAAATTTCCTTAAAAATTTCACCTGAACAGCAGGATTTGTTAAGGCAAATTGTAATGACTGCAATGACTGGAAAAGGTGCAGAAGCTGCAAAAGAAAAACTTGCTGACATTGTTGTTAATGCAATAATGCAGGTTATGGAAAAAAGCGAAGGAAGAGAAGGAAGTGGCGAAAGAAAAATTTTTGTTGATAAAGCAAATATCAAGTTAGAAAAGAAAAAAGGTGATGGTATTGAAGATACTGAGTTAATAAGCGGCATTGTAATTGATAAAGAAAAAGTAAGTATAGATATGCCCTCTCAAGTCAGAGAAGCAAAAATTGCTTTAATAGACACTGCTCTTGAATTAAAGAGTCCTGAAACAGATACAAAAATTCAGATTACAGCTCCTGAACAACTTCAAGCTTTTGTTAATCAAGAGGAAAAAATATTACAAGAAATGGTTAATAAAATAAAAGAGAGCAATACAAATGTTATTCTATGCCAAAAGGGAATTGATGACTTAGCTCAGTATTATCTAGCAAAAGAAAATATTCTTGCTATAAGAAGAATAAAAAAATCTGATATGGAGCTGCTTGCAAAAGCAACAGGAGCTAAAATCATAAACAATTTAAATGAATTAACTGAAAATGATTTAGGTAATGCAGCCCTTGTCAAAGAAGTTAAACAAGGTGCTGAAGGAGAAGGAATGATATATGTTACTGGATGTAAAAATCCTAAAGCCCTTACGATTTTAATTCGAGGAGGAACAGAACATGTGATAGATGAGCTTGAAAGAGCTATAAAAGATGGCATCGGAGATGTTTCTATAGCTTTAGAAAAAGGTTTGGTTGTTGCAGGTGGCGGAGCTTTTGAAATTGAGCTGGCTAAAAGACTTAGAGCTTTTTCACATGGAATTAAAGGCAGAGAACAGCTTGCAGTAAATTTCTTTGCAGATTCTCTTGAAGTGATTCCAAAAACACTAGCTGAAAATGCAGGATTAGATCCCATAGATGTTTTAACAGAATTAAAAGCAAGACATGATAATAATGAATTAACAGCTGGACTCAATATAGGTGCTTCACAGCAAATTTGTGATGTTCTTAAAGAAGGGATTATAGAACCTCTTGAAATAAAAAATCAAGCGCTGAAGAGTGCAAGTGAAGTAACAACAATGATCTTAAGAATTGATGATGTTATTGCATCAAGCAAAACAAGCGGGGCAGGAGCAGGGGGAATGCCTCCTGGAGGCATGGGTATGCCACCTGAATATTAACAGAATTGACCTGAACATTATTAATAACTAAGACCATATTATAAAAAATAATCTTTCTTCTATAAAAAATAAAAAACAAAACAGCAAAAAAAAACAAAAAAGAAAAATATTTAAAACAAATTTTCTTTTAAACAGAAAAGAAAAAAGAGAAAAGGGGAGAAGAAAAAGAAAAATGTACACTTTTATTCCAGGTTTTTTTATAAGTTTAATTGCAGCCACAATTCACAGAAAGGAAAAATTTCCCTCTATTCAAAAAATTCCTTCCATTTTAATAAAAATTCATAAAAGATATTTGCATTTGCATCATTGGATTATTTGTTCATTCCTTATATTGCTCCTTTTTGTTCCAGGCTTTCTTGATTCCCAATTTTTATTGGGAATTCTTCTTGGACTTACAATTGACGGCTTGTTTTATAGAGACAGATTTAAAATACTTAAAAAAATAAAAAAGAAGAAAAAATAAATCTTAATGAGGATTTTATTTATAATAATTATGTAATTATATTTTAAGTAGTAAGCTATGAGATTCATTATTCTTTTTTTAGAAACAAACAAATAAAATTTAAATAGCTTTATTCTTTTATCTTCTTAAGCGCCAGTGGTCCAGTGGTAAGATGCAACCCTGCCACGGTTGTGACTCGAGTTCGAATCTCGACTGGCGCATCCTAACTTATTTAAACTTTAGATTTTTTCTCATAACATGTTTTTTGATTTTTTCAAGAGGAAAAGACAAGAGGAAAAAAAGGAAATTGCTCTTGCTGAGCTAGAGGCATGGCTTGATAATGATGAAAATATCAAAGATATTCTTATTAAATTTGAACAAGAAAGCAAAGCTTACTTTAGCGAAATAAATGAAAATCTTGAGAGAATAGAACAAGGCCTTTCTGAGCTTAGTTTAGTAAGCCTTTCTGAAAGAAAAGTTGATGAAAAAATTAAAGGCATTGTATTACAAAACAGAGATGTTTATGTAAAGCATGTTCAAAATTTTGTGAATGCTTTTAGGAGTCAAATACCTACGGGTTATACTCTGAATGATATTAAGAGCTTTATTGTATTTGCCTCAGCACAAATTGCTAGCTTTTCAAAACAAAGCTTTAAGAATTTTCAGATAGCATCAGAGCTGATAGGTAAAGAAATAGAGTCTGTTGTTAATGAAATTCAAAAAACTAATAGCTTAGTTATTAAAATACAGAAAGTTGACAAAGAAAAAGTTAAGGTAATTGAAATAATAAAACAATGCTTAAAGAACTTAGATGAAAAAGAAAAAGTAATTTCTAATATAAAAGCTGATTTTAAGAAAAGTCAGGAAGAAATAGGGGATATTGATAAAAAAATAAAAGAAATTGAAAAAAAGAATCAAGAGATTATACATGGCGATGAATGGAAAAAAAGACAAAAGTTGATAGAAAATCTTAACTCGTTGAGCGAAGAGATTGAAAAAAACAATAATAAACTAAAAATGCTTTTTTTGTCAATAGAAAAAGCATTCAAAAAATGGGCTTGGAAAGAAAAAAATAGCAAAATTCTGGATTATCTTGAAAATCCTCTTGCAGCAGTTAAAAAAGATGAAAATGAAATAATTAACATTCTGGAAAATATTGGTAACGCTGTAAAAGAAAATGAATTAGACTTAGATGAAAAGAGAAAAAGTCAAACATTAAAAAATATTCCGTTGATTAGCAAAGAAAAATTAGCTGAGTTTATTGATAAAGATAACAGATTAAAAAACCAAATTCAGGAATGCAAGTTTGAACTTAGTAAAATTAAAACAAGGCTTATCAGCTTTGATGCTTTAATCGACAGAAAAAATGAAATTGATGGAGAAATTTTAAAATTTGTAAAGAGGAAAAAGATTTTTGAGCAAGAGATTCTGGACAGGATAGATGAAATTAAAGGTCTTCTGAAAGTTATTAATCCTTTGATTGTGTTGAAAGTTTGATTCAATGCTCAATGTCGACCTAACTTTACAGAATAATAATTTTAATTTTAATTTTTTGGGTGTTTTATCGATTATAGGTACATTTTCTTCTCTATTTATTATCATTTTAAAATGGTATTAAATAGAAAGATTTAAAAATATAGTTTTCTTGAAATATGTATGAGACAAAAAATGAAAATAAAAAAAATTGCAAAAGATGTCATTCGTGGAATCTATGACACTGTCAAAGCAGTAGTTTACATAGCACCTTTTTGGTTGCCAACAGCATTAGAAGCAAAAGCATTTGATTTACAAGCAACAAAAGAAACTATATTGAAGGAATATGAAAATGCTGCATGGATAAAATTCAGTAAAGAAAAATATGATGCCTATACAGGAATGATTTCAGATCTTGGAAACAGTTATCATTTTAATATTGGAGTGAATAGTACAAATGGAGAAGAGCATACTGTAAATGCAGCAGTTTTAGGAAAGAGACTAGGACTTGAAGTTTCAGCTGATTTTAATGGCAATAAAGCTTTAACACTTGATGGAATTGTTGCTGGAATTGGTTTAAGTGCGACAGGCAGTTTAGATGGGGGTAAAAAGACAGTAAAAGGAAGTGTTTTCAGAGCAGAGGAAATTGGTAAAGGAACTATTTATGGAAAAATAGAAGGAAACAAAGATAATGCTAGTGCAAGTGGTTTGGGTTTCTATGTAGGACCAAAATTAGGAAACGCAACAATAATTCCTCTTGCATTTGGTTCAAAATCTTTGACTTCAGATGACTATTCTTTCATGCCTGGAATTGTGATTTTAGGAAGAAAAGTTTCAGCTACCATAACTACAAGCACAACAGACTTTAAAGAATGGAAACCAAGCCTAAAATTCAAATATGATTTTTGAGGAGATAAGAGAAAATGAGCCTAAAAGGTGTTGTTAAACAAAAGAAGAAAGAGCTTGAGAAAATAATCAGGAAAGTCCCAAAAGATTATAGATGGTCTTATAGGATGACTTGTAGATCTTGTTTAACTCAGGGTATAGAAGATAATGAAGCAAGTCATAAAAGATATCTCTCAGCCACACCAATAGACCAAAAAGAAATTTGTAAAATAGCATATAATATAGGTATATCATTTGGACCTCGTGAAAAACAATATGCCAAAGAACAATTGATTGATGAATGGTTAACTAAAAAAATAAAGGATTATATGGAAAAATCTACTAAGAAAAAATTTTTAGGTTTGTTTTGATTGTCAAAACCTTAAACTCCAAAGAATTACAAAAACCAACCACTAACCATAAGCTTTAAATATTCTAAAAACCAAGTTTTTATGTTCGAGATGACGGGAGAATTTTATAAGCACAACAGCATTTTCGGATGTGTAGTTGACTTATTGGACTTCGGACGTCATCTAGTTCAGCTTTTTCTTTGCTATTTTATATGAATAATCTATTATATTTTTTAACTCACAATATAAACCCATTTTTTACAAGTTTGTTAATAAGATTCTTATTTTTAGCAAAAATAGGTGGCTTCCAATCTTCTGCAATGCAAAGCCTTTCAACCTCAACTTTTTTCTTTTTTATTGGATTATATCCTTTCTTTTTGTAAAGTTTTCTATAAACAAGAATGCCTTTTTCATGCCAAGACAAGATTTTTTTCAAGCCATAATATTTATTTATTAAATTTCTAAGTTCTTTGGTTTTCATTCCTTGAAGTCTTTTTGTTGTAGCTCTTGCATTTAATTTTTCCTTTTTCATGACTAAATACTGTGCATAAGCATTATTGCAATTTCTAAAAGCTTCTGCTTGCCTCCAAATAAGATAAGGAGCAATATCTTTTTTTTCAAGAGGAATACATCTGCAGTCAAATGCTGCTGCCTCTGTTGCTTGGATATTTTTTTTCTTATTTATTTCTTTAAAAAATAAAGAAGAAGCAAGTCCTGCAAAAACAGAATCTATTTTTTCAACTCGTCTAAAAGTTGTAGTTTTTAAAAACAAGAGATTTATTTCATCTGAAAAAATGTAGGCCAGATAAGGATTAAAAGGAATAAAAAATTCTCTTGCAACCTTGGTAAGACAAGATGCAAAAAATTTATCAAATGGTTTTTTTAACTTAATTTTTTTAGCTAAGCCATGAAAAGTCCAGCCATCTAAGCGAACAAAAAAAGGCATGTCATCTGGAAGAGTAATACCAGAATAAATTTCATTTTCAACAAAACTTAGTTTGCCCTTGCTTGCTTCTGATTTGGCTTTGGCATGCCGAGCTTTTGCCAGAGTTTAAGTTTCATTTTTATTTTGATGTTCTTTAATAAGTTGATTTATAATGTCTGCTTTTTCTTTTTTCATGATTTTTTAAAAAGAGCTGGATTAATAAGTTTTATGTTAAAGAAAAAAATAAAGAAAGACTTAAAAATATCAAAATTTATTTAGTTTATATTGATATATTAAAGGGGGTAAGAAAAAATGCAAGGTGAAGAGGAAATGAAAGAAAGGAAAGAAGAAGATGAGGAAAAAATAGAAGAAGAGGCAAAAGAAAAAGCAGCTATAGCAGATGTTGAGGATGACCTTCGTGACTTAATGAACTGGGTAAAAGTAAGAAATGAAGAAGAAGTTGAGGGTGGAACAAAAAAAATTGAGGATGATGTTGCTAATGAATTAATAGAAAAAATCAAAAAAATAGCATTAAGACTTGGAATTTCAACTCTTTAAAAATTAGGTATCTTTGCAATTTTTTTCTATTCTTTTTTATTCTTTTTTATTTTTGCAGCTCTTTCTTTGTTTTAGCTGTATATTTTCTTGCCTGAATCAGGGGCTCAGGTAATTTATGAGGTTCTTTAACACATTTTTTTGTTATTTCAACTGCTGTCTTAAGTGAAATCATATGCCCTGTAGAAACAAAAATAAGCTTGCTTCCTTTTTTTGTAACTAAGCATTGAGCTATTGTCTTATTGTTTAAGACAATTTTATTATTTTTCTTTTCTCCGACAAGAGCAGTTTTAGCTATGCCTATAGTTGGTTTTGCTATAGCTAAACCAAAATGACTTGCAAGTCCTAAGCCTCTTGGATGAGCAATACCATGTCCTTCAACAAAAATAACATCAGGTTGCTCTTCAAGTTTTTTGTAAGCTTTTATCATTGCTGGAAGCTCTCTGTAAGCTCTGTAGCCAGGAATATAAGGGAACTTTATGGGTTTTATAGTGTATTTTTCTTCTATAATCTCAAGATTCTCGTCTAATAAAACAGCAGAAGCAAGTATTTCATGGCTTTTTTCAAGTATTACTGTTGTGATGCCTGTAAATCTGTTTGCAAGTTTAAAATCAAAAGCATCTTTAAGTAAAATGCTTTTACTTAATTTTTTTTGTTCTGCCTTTAGCGCTTTTACATCAATTCCTTTTTCAATAGCCTCTTTTTCTAGCATGAATTTTTAAGGACAAATGATATTAAAAAACTTACTGCTCTAGATAAGGGTCTGTGAGATTCTAAAAAACAAATAAAGAAATAAAAAATAAATAAAAAATAAATAATTTTTATTTTTTCAAGAGTTCATCTTTAGTTAGTAAACTAATTGCTGCCCTGTTGCCCATGATCTCTATCTTAATTATTTTGTCAGGGTTTTTTAAATCAACATTTGGTTTGTCTATTACATCTGTTAACTTAATAATAATGTCTTTAGGATACTCTTGAGTTACTTTTCTCTTTGCAAAATCCATTTTCCATTTTTCTTCTTTTTTAATACCTTTTTCCAACCCCACAATCACTTTTTGCATACTTTTAATGTCAGACTTACTCCATTTATCAGCAGGCCACCAGTAAAAAGTATATTCAAATTTTGAAGTGTCTATTTTTTTTATTGTTTTTCTTGCATCCTTGACTTTAATTTCAGCTAAACCCTCTTCAATCTTCAAAATCTTGGCACTTTCTCCAGTTTCTTTAATTAATGTTTCAATTTCAGCTTTGGCACTTTCTTGATGTACTGGATCAAATGTGACAAGTAAATTTGCTTCTGGCATATGCACCTCCTTATCTTTTATAAGAAATCAGCTATAAATAATTTTCGTTTTTTAGTTTTTGCTTTTTCTTTTTTTGCTTAGAATTATTTAGCAGCAAGTC
>JAUXAK010000037.1 GCA_030619955.1 archaeon
TCCATGTTTTATTTTTAATAAAAAACCTTATAAATTTATCTACTATTTTTTTTCTTCTTTTTTCTTTTTTATTTTTTCTTTTTTCTTTTTTATTTTCTTCTTTTTTTTCTTTCCTTTTTTTATAAGGAAAATACTGAATAAAATTCCTAAAACAAGCAAAACAATCCCTATAATCAAGATATTAAAGAAATTTTTATAAAAAATATTTATTAATTGAATGATTAAAGAAAAAAAATCTTCTTGGGGTAGTTTTGTACTTATAAATTTTATAAAGAAAGATTGAAGACCCACAATAATAAAACAGATTCCTATGTTATTAAAAAATTTATAGTGGGGCTTGTTTAAGAAGAAAATACTAGTAATAAGCAATAAAGAAACTACCAGAAAGAGAACTATTAATGATTTAAAAAAGCTGTGTGCAAAACTAGAGAAAAATATTAAAGGCTCTAGTTTACCTTTTTGCATTTGTTTCACACACTCAAAAAATGAACAATCATATTGTTTGTAATAAATTTTATCAAACAAGGCATTACCAATAAGATTTGGTATGTCCTTAGGTTCAGATTCTTTTATATCAGAACATTTTAATGTGATAATCTCAGCCTTTACATCTTCATCTTCTCCTAGAGGTAAATCAATTGTTTCTGCTCCAGTTGTACAGTTTTGTAAAAGCATTGAATGAAACATTGCAAGTTCTGTCTCACCCATATCACTTTTATTCACTATGGTTTGTATAAATGAGCTAACAAAGATTGGCTTGATATCATCATAAGATAAAAATTGATAAATAGAAAATGACAAAACTAATGCTGTTAGTGAAACAACTAATAAAATACTACAAACAACTTTTCCAAAATTTCTTGACATTTCTAAAATTCTTTTTTCTGGATAAATTTATAAACATTTTTTGTTTAAAAAAGTTATGGGACCGTAGCTCAGTTGGTAGAGCACATGGCTTTTAACCATGGTGTCGCGGGTTCGAGACCCGTCGGTCCCAGATTTCGCAAATTTCCCAGATTCCCCAGATTTTTTACTAAGAGATAATGGATTAAGCTTTTCTTAGGAGAAGAAAAAGAAAAAATTTATTTTTGTTTTGTTGTTTTGTTTAGTGATAAATAAATTTCTTTAATTTTTTTCTTGCGTCTTTTCTTGCTTTTTGATGTTTGTCTAAAAAGCTGTTTATTTTTTTAATAAGATACTCTTTTAGCTCACTTGTTAATAATGCTCCAGATTTATAATCATCTTCTATTTTTTTCAATTTTTTATCATTTGGTTCAAAGAACATTCTTAAGTACTGAAATGATACATCAACATCTGGATTTCCCCCTAATTTTCTGTGTTCTGTCACACTTCCTCTACCTCCAGAAAAAGCATGTTTTTTTATCTTTGTGGTTACTGTTTCAGGACTGTCTGTAAGAGCAATATAAGAATTAGAATCTGAACTTGACATTTTTGTATTTACTCCTTTTAATCCAGGTATGAACTTAAGATAAGTTGAACTTAACTGAATGAATTTATAAAGTTTAATTCTTTGGCTAATGTCTCTTGCTAATCTTAAATGCGGGTCTTGATCTGCTCCTACTGGGACTATTATAGGAACAGGGTTTTCAAATTCTGGGAGTTGTGCATGTAACATATCTGATGCCTGAAGCAGTGCAGATATCATTTTTCCTGGAGATATCTCGCCATATATTGCCTTAAATTCATTAAATGTAGCATGTCTTGCAAGTAAATTGGCAAGACTATAGTAAGCATTGGCTTTTTTTCCATGTTTAGATCTTTGTGATTGAAAATAAAAATCACAATTATTTGGTTTCAGACCAAGAGCAATATAGTTAGTAAGATATTCTTCAATAGCAGTTTCTCTTAATTCTTTCATATCAGGATTTCTGGTATTGTAAGCTTCAACATCAGCTACTGCAAGATATATTTTTGCCCCCAATGATTGATAGAAAACTATTTGGTTAGCCACAGCCATATGCCCAAAATGAAACTTACCAAAAGGCATTAATCCAGTCATCATCACAAATTTCTTTTTATCTTCAATTACATCTGCTATTCTCTTAAAATCACGATGTGCAAAAACAATTCCCCTTCTAAATAAAGGAAGTTTATTGAAAACTTTTGGCAAAAATTTCAATGGTCTTAAACCAAAGTCACTTATTAAATTATCATAATCAATTTTTCCAGAAACTTCCCAAGGTGTAACTTTAAATGTCCTCTTTTTCATAAGCAATTTAATATGAAAGATTTTATAAAGCTTTTTCTTTTATTTATTTTAATTTATTTTGAAAAATAAAAATGAAGCATACTTTAAAAATAACTTTAATTATTTTGGTGATGTTCTTAGTAGCTCAGTTTATAGGCTTATTTGTCATAAACAGCTATGACAGTTTCTTTGGCAAAAAAGCTCAGAAAGCTGTTGAGCAGGGTGAGCTCATACAGCCAGAGGTTTCTATTATCCGCGAGACAGTGCCTCCTGAAATTGAGTTGAAAAAGCCTGTTGATATAGTAAGAATTGTAAGTGTTATTTTTATTGCTATATTAATTGCTTTTGCAATTTTTTTATTGCTTTCCAGAATCAGATTTACTTTATTAATTAAAGCATGGTTTGCCTTGGTTGTCTTTATATGTTTGGTTATTTCCCTTACCTTAGTATTATATCCATTACTCAGCATGAACTTATATACTTTTTTAGGCAAAAAAATTGCTCTTGCTGAGCTAATTGCCTTGCCACTTGCATTAATCCTTACTTTTTATAAAATTGTTAAAAGAAATTTGATTGTTCATAATTTTACAGAACTTTTTATTTACTCTGGCTTGGCAGTAATATTCATACCTCTTTTGAATGTGATTGCAGTCTGTATATTGTTAATTTTAATTTCAATTTATGATATGATAGCTGTATGGAAAACAAAACACATGATTAAGCTGGCAAAATTTCAGATAAATCATTTAAAAATTTTTACTGGTTTTTTCCTGCCTTATTTAAAACCTAAAGACAGAATTAAAATTGAAAAAATGAAAGCTGTGATGAAAAGAGCAGAAAAAGCAAAAATTAAAAAACAAACAAAATCAAAGAAAAAAGCAAAACAAAAACAAATTAAAGTTAGAGTTCAGATTGCAGCACTTGGAGGGGGCGACGTAGCTTTTCCATTAATCTTTGCTGGCACAATTTTTCTTGCTTATGGCATAGCTGCTGCTGTTATAACAGTCCTTTGTACTAGTCTTGCTTTGTTAGCATTACTTTCAGCATCAGAAAAAGGAAAATTTTATCCTGCAATGCCTTTCTTATCAATAGGCTGTTTTCTAGGATTGTTTATAGCTTTGTTGATTTGATTAATCTGAATCAGCTTGAAAAATAAAATCTTTATTTTAAAAAATTTTTATAAATATAAATTGCTAGAGTTTCTGTTTTTCTCTTTTTTATTTGTTCATTATTTTCTTCAAGGATTCCTAAATGTAAATCATCTTTTTCTAGATAACCTACATATATCTCATTAAAAATACGCTATTGAGAGTAGGAAAGTTTTTCTGTTTCTCCTAAATAAGATCTTCGTGTTTTTTCAGACCATTTATTTATTTCATCAGGGAATACTATCTTTGTCATTTTAACATCTAATATAAAATTCCTATGGTTATAAATTTTATTTGTTTAAAACGGACTTTGCCGTCTTCTTGTCTGGAGTTGTCCCCTTTTGTTATACAATACCATCCTTGTTCATCTATTCCTATTTTAACAACCCTATGCACAATAAGTTCATTTCCATTTGTTTGATAAGCAATTATATCACCAACATGAATTTGTTCTACACTTTCTACTGGAATTTCAAGGCCATTAGAAGTTGCATCAATTACAGGATCCATGCTTTTAGTTGCAACATATCTGCTTATAGTTGCATTTGGTATAAGAATAACTATCTTATCTTTATAAACAAAAATTTGATCTTCACTTATCCAATTAGCAGGAGAAGGTTTATCAAAAAAAGAACTGCCAAACTCATTTAATCTTAAAAGAGGTATTTCATAATCACTGTAATAACATAAAGCTCCTATAACAAAAATTAAAATTCCAATAACAAAAGCAAGTAATGCTATTTTTGTTTTCATTTTAGTTTTTAATTTTTTATTTCCTCTCCATTTTCGACATCAAAGTAAAGAATTGCTTTAACATATTCTTTTCTTTTCATTTTTAGACCATCTGCTTTTGCTTTAAAATAATCACTATTAATTGTTATAACTCTTTGGATTATTTCATTTCTTGTCATACCTTGTTTTTGCAATGCCTCGATAATATCAATTAATGATTTGTCTGTTATTTTTTTTAATTTTATTTTAATTATTTTCTTTTATTTTTTATCACTTTTGAATGGTATCTAATATTTATAAATCTTTCGATAATAAAAATACAAAAGACTTGAAATATTTGAAATAATGAAAAAATTAGAAAATAATTT
>JAUXAK010000043.1 GCA_030619955.1 archaeon
TGTAATTCCTTATGATGAAGGTTATTTATATGAAAAACCTGCATTAGTAAAGGGAAAATATTGGGGAGGAGTTCCTAGACAGGATTTCTTCTATAGTGCCTATATATTGTTTCAAGAAGGAGGATTTCTCTCAGACTTAGATAAACACGTATGGAAAACTACAATAAAACAACTTATTAAAGAGTATGGAAAACATCCTAAGCTAAATAAGGTAGATATCCTCAATACTCACTACACATATCAAAAAGCTAAACACAAGTTGCCTGCTCAAGTCATCAAAAAAATTCAAGAAAGAATTAAAATAGAATTGAAAAATATTTAGTCAAGCTATAAAAATCCCTAGTTTTATTTCTTCACCTGGACAAAATCAAGAATACTTGCTTGTTCACTCTTGAGAATCTTACCATTAAAGCATTCAACATGCAATCTTAACATTTTAAATGAACTGAAAAGACATGTTACATTCCATATCTGTTGTTCTTGCTGTCCTTTTTTGCTGCTGATATTTGCTTTTTGCAAAATTGCAATAATCTTGCTAAGGTCAAAAGCTTGAAGCTTTTGTTTTTCTATTTCTTTTTTTATTATGCCTTGAAGTTTGTCTATGTCTATTTTTATGTTTTTATTTAACTCAGTTATTTTGCCTTTTGGCTCAAATTCTTCTATTTTATGTTTAATCTCTTGATTTATAAAAAAAGTTGCAACATGTTTTGAAAAATAAAAATCAAGTTGTTGGGTTTCTACAGAAAAATCAGGAGTAAGAGTAAAAAAAGCACTAAATAAAAAAGCTTTTTTATGCTTTTTCTTGAATTCTTGAAATTCTTTTGATGTTTGCAGTTGCTTTAATATTTTATGAAAGGACATTATGATAAATTATACAAACTTAGGTCTTTTACTTAATAAAACAGGAAGAGGCAAAGGACGCCAAGACATGCTATTTTGTTCTTTTTTCATTAAATTTTTAAAATCAACTGGTTTCATTTCTTCAATCTTGCTTGTTTTTCTTGTTCTCACTGTAATGATTCCTTTATCAAGTTCGCGCTTGCCAAGGCAGATTACATAAGGAACCCACTCTAATTCAGCTTCTCTGATCTTCTTTTCAACATGCAATGGCCTGTCATCAATATCTGCTCTTACAAAAGGTTCAACTTCATTTAATTCATGAGCCAGATCTTGCGCTTCTTCAATAAATTTCTCGCTAATAGGAATAATTCTAACTTGGGTTGGCGAAAGCCAGAATGGCAAGCTTGCTGGTTTTTTTTCTTGTTCATCTAAATAAGCTTTTTCGAGTAAAGCATAGATAACTCTTTCAATACTACCACTTGGCGAAAGATGTAAAATTATTGGCACTTTTCTTTTATTTTTAGCATCAGTGTAATAGATTCCATATCTTTGAGCATTTTCAATATCAATTTGATCTGTGCTTAAAGCAGAGGCTTTGTCAAGAGAGTCTATGAAATTAAGGTCATATTTTAGAACAAAATAGAAAAAGCGTTCAGACCACATTTCAACCAAGGCTGGCTTGCCAAAATCCTTTACCAAAGTTGTTACAAATTTCTTGTTTTTATTCCAAAAATCTTTTGTGACTCTTACTGCTAATTCAAGATCTCTTTGAACATTAAAACCAATTTCTTCTTGAAACCTCCTAGCTATTAACATTCTTATTTTCATTTCTTCCTTTGCTTGATTCAAGTCAGCACACATGGAATGACAGTCAGGCATTGTAAATGTTCTCAAACGGCGTAAACCAACTAGTTCGCCCCGTTGCTCTACTCTGAAGCTATATTTTGTTAATTCATACAATCTTAAAGGCAAATCTTTATAGGAAATTGCAGCTTGACTTGCCATTATGAATTGACCAAAACATGCTGAAAATCTCAAGAACACTTTTTTGTTTGGTGTTTGAATAGAGTATTGTCTTGCTGGGAACCTCTCAAGATAACTTTTTAGTACAGGATGCTCATAATCATACATTATTGGTGTTTCAACTTCAAGAGCCTTGTAGTCTTGCATTTTTTTTGTTACAAAATCTTCAAGCAAGGCTTTGATTAATCTGCCTTTAGGATAAAATCTGAAGTTGCCAGGATCACTTGCTGGTTCATAATCAGCAAGCTCAAGCTTCCTCATGTATTTAACATGGGGTGGTTCTTGGCTAACTGCCCTGACTTTTTTCATTTCATACTTTGCTAATTTTTCTAGAGCCTTATACTTTGAGAAATCAAAACCAAGAAGCTTTTCTTTCTTTTTATCAAATTTAATTTTATGCATCTTACCATCAAGAGTTAAGACACTCCATTCAGATACAAGTTTTTTTTCAGCTTCTATAGCTTTAGAAAATTTTGTTTTTTCTTCAACTTTTCCAATTATCTCTCTGCTTAATTCAGAAAGAGGATGTCCTTTACATTTTATTTCAAATTCTTTATACCATCCAAAAGGTGCTCTTATTATTTTAAGCTTCTTGGATTTAGAAAGTTCTTTTTCAGCTTGCTTTAGAACATATAAAGCCACAGCAGGAGAAGAAGGCTCTGATGTTAAATGCACATAAGGATATAACACTATTGTCTTAGCTTTTACTTGTTTTGCTATGTCTTTAACATTTGCCACAAGGTTTTTAACAATAGCATCTTTTACTTTTTCATCTTTTTTTTCAACTGCACTTAGCACAACAAGACATTCCTTCACTATGAGTCCTTTTTTCTCTTTTGCACTAAGGGCCTGTGGCTTTGAAATTGCCTTTTTTACTGGTTTGAATTTGATGTAGTCACAATGTAATGTTAGGATTTTCATAAAAATAAAAGAGAAAGAAGATTTATAAAATTAACTTTTAAAATTTATTCTTTAAGATTGTAAATTGAAATTCTTGGTTCACATGAAGCCAAAATTTCTTCAAGAGTTGCATTTATCTTCCAAAAAGGACCTTCACATTCATAATGGTCCATCCAGCGGCGTTTCCCTGAAGGAGAAGTTGTATATTCCCAATCAGTAGTTCTTCCTATTCTTGTCTGCCCGCCAATTCCACTTCCTGGAGAAGCTAGATAGCTTGTTGTATATCTTTCAAAGTAACATTTTTTAGCAATTTTCTCCATGTCTATAGAAACACCTCGTGGAAAATAAATGCCAGAATATTCAAATACATCGTCGAGAAGAAAAGGGTATACTTCTGCCTTTCTGACACTTTTTCCCTGAATTCCATAAATTCTTTTTTTAAGTAATTCCTGAATATAATCTTCTGTTCTAACACTATAGTCATCAGCTCTATTACACCATTCTAAAGCCTTTCCAACATTAACATCTTTTTCTATGTAATAACTGATTGAATCTAGACATACTCTTTTAAATCTTTGTCTTTTTCTTTCTTCTCTTTCTCGTCTTTCTTGCTCATGAACTTGTTCTTGATATGTTTGACTTGGAGGAGCTTTTGTAGAGAAGTAATAAGAAATATATCCTGCTATTCCAAGTACTGCCCCAAAAGTAAAAACCCCAATCATAAAATCCCTTAATCTATGACTTTTTTCTGACTTGACTCCTGTCTTTTCTGGTTTTTTATTTAGCTCTTCATTCATTTTGATATGTTTAGAATTATATTTATAACCTTATAATTTTTAGTATACTGCATTATTTATTTTATAAAAATAAAAAATAACAACAAATTTTAAATAGCAATTGTATTTAACAATATAAGAGATGAAAAGATGAAAAAAAGATTTTTTCTTTTTATATGGATTGTATTTTTAGCCATAGCTTTAGCTTCCTTGACTTTAATTGCAACTGCAAGAGCAGAAATTTTTATTTCTGAATCAAATGAGGTTTATAATTTAGG
>JAUXAK010000012.1 GCA_030619955.1 archaeon
AAAAGAAATGCAATTTCTTATAACTTCTCTGCTGAATTCTTTGATAACCCCATTAGGAGCAATACATTCTACTATTTTTCTTGCAATGATGCTAGATTCAATATCTCTAATATCATATTGTTTAGAATAATGCGCACTTACAACAGCAACTACACCGCCAATAATAAGAATAAGAATAAAAAATTTATAAAGCCATGTTACTCCATGCCCTAACTGAGCTTTTTTATTTTTTCTATTTAACATTTTATTTTTTTATTTATTTTCTATTTTATCTCTATAATTGTGAAATTATCTTTTCTTGAAAAAAAGACATTATCTTTAAAATAGCAGTCATAAAAATATCCTCTATCAAACTTACCTTCTTTAACAAGAATTCCAGAGCCTTTTTTTTCTATTGTGATTTTTTTATCATGCTCAATCATGATAGTTGTGCCTGGTTCTGATGATATTGTTAGCATACAGATTTCTTTAGCTAAAATTTGTTTTTTTATTGCACTTCCAGATGCTTGGCTTCCTATCCATACACCAAGAATTATGATGATAGCTATAACAAACAAAAGATTAAAGATATGTTTCCATAGTAATTCTACACCTATACCTCTTTTATCTTTAAACATAATAAAGTTTTTAAAGAAAAAGCATTAATAAATTTAGTGGAAGATGCCAACTATTTTTAGACTCTGAAAAATATTATAAATAACATAAATCTTTTTAAATGTCCTTTTTTTATTTAAGAAATGAATAAAAAAATAATTTTTGGAAGTTTGGTTGCTCTTGCACTTACCTTGGGATGTGGTGATTCTGGCAGAAAAGAGCAGACTGTGGCCCAAGATACAAGGACCCAACAATATAGTGATAGATCAAGAATTAAAGAAGTTATCAGGAGAAACTACAACGCAATAAGGGATAATGAATTTGATGCACATAAACAGTGTTGGGATAAGGCCTACCGAAATGCGCATTTTGGTAAGATGGCTATGAAGACTTGGGATGCTATGGTTGAAAGTGATCTTAGCTTGCGGAAGATAGAAAGTATATCCATAACAGGCAGTTCTACAGCAAGAGCTATTACTAAAATTTATATTGATGGCATTGTTCTTGATTCAGAGGTTTATATGGTGAAAGAAAATAGTGGTTGGAAAATAGATTCTATGGATGAGCCAGTAGAATATTGGAATAGGATCCGGAAGTATAGACAATAAATAGGAATTAGCAATTAAGGAATGCTTTCTATGTTCTGACATTGTGTTGCTATGTCTTCTGCTGTTAATGGAACTAACATTAAAACAAAACAGCCACCTAGATTTCCATCACAATGAATTGATGCAGCATGTGCTGTGGTAGCAGCAGTAACACTATGCATTACAACTTCAACTATCATTGGAATAATAAGAATTTTTCCTGCGACTTTTAGTCCTATTTTAGGTAGTGTACGCCAAGCAAAAAAACTAGTTCCACCACCAAAACCAATTGCACCAATGAGTTCTCTTTTTATGTCCAAACCCTTAAGCCCCATAAATATAACAGTATAATCTTGGTTTGTGTCTAAACGGTCAACTCTAACTTCTGGCGGCAATTTTGTTTCTTCACCATTAGTCAAATAATTTAGATAAGTAATATTTTTTGAAGGAATGTTTGTCTGTTCTAAATATTCTAAAAAATTTATTTGTTTATCTTTGGCTTTACCTTCAAATCTAATAATAGAACAAACAACACAATTTGCTTTTGCAGTTCCTTTTTCAGGAACACCAAATTCACGCCATCCACTTTCACTAAAGAACTGCATTTTACCTTCCCCTAACATCCCCCAGCAGTCATACATTGCATTTGCAATTTCTCTTTTGATGAATTCTTTATTTGTTGAACTTATTGTTATTTCTTGTGTTCTGCAGTTTAATGGTATTAGTTCTGGAATAATACTTTCACCCCTAAGGAAAGCATTATTTCTTAAAATTACTGAGTGATAACAAGCTTCTTTGTCAATTGTTTCTGTGTAAGGTATTGCCTTGAAAAATAGAAAGATTATTGCAGCACTTATCACAATAATTATAATGCTAATGATTGTTGTTTGAACTGTCACGCCTTTTTTATTTTGCATTTTTATTTAATAGGATTTTGTTTATATAAATTTTTATATCACACCATATCTTTTTAGAAGATAAGCAATTGCTCCGGCAATTATTGCAAAAGTCACAATAAGAATCAAAATTTTAATTAAAACTTCTGCTGCAAGGCCTTTTTTATTTATTTTTAGCATTTTTAATAATTAACACACTATTCCTTTTTCTTCAATAATTTGTTTTTTTGCTATAACTTGAGAAGCATATTCATCAGGAGCAAGTATTCCTGGTTTTTTCTCCCATACACATGTAAAAATTTCATTAATAGTAAACTGGCATTTATCTTTAACTATTGTTCCTGCATAATAAGCTGCTATGCCAAATTCAAGGCTGTCCATTTGGATTATGTAGCTTATAAGATGTGAAACTCCAGCTTCAGTATTTTTCTGTTTATCAAATCTTCCATCTACTGCAACAAGTTGCTCTTTTGTTTTTCCTTGTTTAAATTGTTTCATACAAGAGCCATAGCTTTCATCACACATCTTTTTTGATGTTCCAGTATAAATACATCCATCTTCTGGGTTAAAACCATAAACTTTAAGGCCAAGGTCTTGCGCAACAAGAGGCATTAATTGTGTTAAACCCACTGCTCCACACTCACTAACAGCATTATAATACCCTTGAGATTCCTGAATTATCATGGCTTTTATTAAAGCCCTAAACTCTTGTTCATTTGCAACATACTCTTTTACTTCGTCATATTTATTTTGTGTTGATTCACAAATAATTTCATCTATTCCTTCATTACTAAGTTTTAAACTTTGTAATTCTATTTCTGCTTTTTTTTCTTCACTTATTTTATATGGCTTTACTGTTGGTTTTTCACTCACACTATAGAATGTTTTTTGATTACTAAGCCATAAATCTATTATTCTAATCTTGATGTTTGCTAACTTATTTTCTTGTTTTAGAGGTAAAGCAGCTGCCCTGCAAAACTTGCTTTTACATTCTTTTTTGCATATGCAAAGAACATTTTGCTGGAACATTGCTCCTGGTTTTTCAAATTTCTTGTCATTTTCATTAAAATTATGTTGTGCATCAAAAGCAACTATATACCAACCAGAAGGTGCAAGTAAAGTATAAGAAGCTGTTTCTCCTTCTTCAAGAGAATTTAATTTTTGTATTATTTTATCTAACGTGCCTTGAGCTTGCAAATCTCCTTGTTTACCAAAATATGTTCTAAAAAGAACAGTTCCAGCATAAATAATAATAAAGACAGCAAGAACTGCAATTATTATTTCAATTATCTGCTTAAGTAAAAGCAAGCCTCTTTTGTTTTTCATAAAAGAACAAGATAAAAAGAATATTTAAAATTTCTTATTTAGATTTTTTAGCTTTTTCAGATTTTTTACGGCTGAATCTGGCTTGCATTCCATAAGCCAAGAGCATTTTTAAGTTTAAACATTAAATCTGAAGCAAAATCCCTCATTGCTCCTGAAAAAATAAAAAGAGTTATAATAAGAACAATCAGCGCAAGAATTATAATAATTATAATGTTAATAGATAATTCTACAGCTTTCTTGTTCATTCTCCCATATACTCAACACAATCAGCTTCTGACTTTAGTGTTTTATCTCCAACCATAAGCTCTGCATTTATTGGACTTTCATAACAATACTTCATTTCTTCTTGTTTTATCTGTTTATTATAAAGTGGGATTTGCGATGTACAAAACTGTTCAGGGCTATAGCCCTCACACTGCAATTTAGCTAGATTAACAACCCCCTGGTCATAAATTCTATAAGTTCCTATAATAGTGCCCCACAAATTTTGTAGCCCTACTGTAAAGTTCAATGCAAGTACAACTAAAACAATAATTGCAAGTATAATTATAATTACTGTTTGCATGCTTAGTGCTTGACCTTTTTTATTCATCTTTTCTTTTACCTCTTTTGTCTTTTATTTATTTAAAACAATGTTATTTTTAAAACTTTCTTATTTCTCTTTCACTACTCTTCACCACATTTTTTAAATGAATCTAGCATCTCATTAAGTTCTTCAGTTTTTTTGTACTCATAAAATGCAAGAAAATAAAGAGCATCTTCATTTTTATAAAGCTGGCCACTTATTATTCTAGGTTTTTTTCTAAGAAATTTTGATAAACCATCCTGAGCAATTTCAGGAGGTTCTTTGCTAAAATCCAGTGTTTTTTTTGGCTGATAGTATTTTTTTTCTGGAAGCAGAAATATACTTAATTTCAAGTCTTTAATAATTGCACTTTTGTAGGCTTTGTTTTTATATGTTAAGTTAATGTATGTATTGCGGCTGATTTCTTCTATGAGGAGTTTAGAGCCTGTTGCAAAACTTGCTGGAAAACTAGGCAAGCTATTGCATAAACACTTTGTGTCTTGAAGAGTGCGGCATTTTTCTATATTGCTAATTAACACATCAAAATTATCTTTATAATGCTGTTCTGTTTCTGGACTAAGAGCTTCCTCCTTGAAGATTGGTAAAATGTTTCTGAAAAAAATCAAAACTAGAGCTATGACAATAATAATAACTGCAAGAGCTTTAATAGCTTTTATTAAAGTTTGTATCATTTCACTCATTTTATCTCCCAAAATCCTTAATTTTTTCTAAAAGGTTTATACCCTGTTTTTGCAAAATAATAAGTAAAAAAATAACAAAACCAAGAACAAGCAAGCCAATTACCCACCATGCGATTTCACTCCATACCAAACCTCTTTTATCTTTTCCACCACTTTTTTTTCTCATTAAAAACGCAAAGTTTTTTAAGTTTAAAAATTTAATCTAAAAGAGGCTAAGGAAAAATGTCAAAATCTTGGATTTCAGGATTAATTGGTTTTTTAGCTTTAGCTGTATTATCTTGTTCAGATTCAAAGCAGGAATTGAAAAAGCAACAGTACAAGCAACACTATGAATATGAAAATAACCAACTAAGCCAAACATATCAAAGAGAAACAAAACCAGAGATAGTGGAAGAGCCAGAATCATATAGGGATGAATACAAGGGACATAGAGTAGATAGAAATGAAGAGGGAGAATATGAATATGAAGATAGATATGATGAAGGAAGAGAAAATTTAGAAGAAAGAACAAACATAGAAAGAAATTATCCAGATTGGGGTTATGATGAATGGTATTACTGGGGCTGGAAAAAATTTTCAGATGAAAATCTAGCATTTATAATAGAAAAAGCATATATAGATACCTTAAAAATTCAATGGCATGACACATATTTTGAACGTGATTTTTTAGTCCTTGATATTATATTTAGAACATTTACAGGAATAAAAAATATTGATTTTTATAATGGTTTTTATCTAACAGATAACAGAACAAATAAAATTTCCAGGACAGGGCATCATGAAGGGCCAGAACTTTATGAAAAACTTAATTCTCTTAAATTAAGAAGACATCCTGATGGTGGCAGATATGATACAGCTAGTGTGGGCTCTAAAAGAGAAACAACACTTTCAAAAACACTTGTATTTTATATTGGTGAAGAAAATATAATAGGAAGAAAGTTTGACCCTTTAGCAAATGAAATAATTTTTTCACCTTATTTAAGAAGAATTGTATTTCTAAATTATGGAAAAAGCAAAGAAAAAATAGAAATTTTTAATTTAGATAATCTCAATTGGCAAGTAAAATCCTACACAAGACCTGTTCAACCTGGTCAACAGAGTCAGGATTTAAATAAATTGTCAGATGAACTGCCAGATGAAATTTTTGAATATTATGAATCAATGGTTCCTAGTCTAAAAAAAGAACAAATATCCTATGCACCTTTTGATTTAAATGATGATGGTTTAGAAGAAGTAATTATAGGAGAAATAGATAATCCTTACTTTTATGGTGGTTCAGGGGGTTTTTCTTCAGTTAGTATCTTTAGATTTAGAGAAGGAATGATATGGGAAGAAATTTTTGATATAACTACTATTAATCCAGAATTAGAATTTTCAGGAATAAAGACTAATAACTATAGGGATATAAAATTAAAATATTTAGAACGTGAAGATAGAAAACTGATTGAAAAATCAAGAATATATAAGTGGAATGGAAGAACTTATGTTGCATATTAAACTTCTTAAAATTAAATAATAATCCCGCTTACTGCCACTGTTGCAAGAATCGCTAGGGCAATAATTGCAATAAATGCTGCTATTGTATAAAGTGTTATTCCTGTTAATAGCATTTTACTTATTTCTGATTTTTCACCTAAACGGTCTTCTCCTGATTCTATTGTCACTAAAGTTATTGTTAAAATAAAGATTATTTCTATAATGTAGATTCCTACAATAACCTGGAGCCAGTAGGGGGGAATCATTTTAACAACATTAAACATGTTTGTTATAGTGCCAAGAGTGCCGACACCAGCTAAAGTTTGTTGGGCACTTAAATCTCCCATTTCTATCATCATACTTAGCTTGCTTAAAATCATAGTAATCATGGATGATAAACCAACAACTATTGCAGCAAGCAACGGAGCAAGAAAAGTCATGTTACTTTTCATTCCAGATGTAACATCAGCTAACAAGTCTCTGAGCCTTTCATTAACTTTATGAATATTCTTAACATAATCAGAGATTGCCATTAATGCTCTGGAAGCTACCTGTAGACCTTTTTTAACAGATTCAATTAAAATCTGCATTGATGTTCTTATTAGCTCTGAAGGATAATAATTTATTGCCCCTCTTCTTTTGTTAAATATAGCAGATTTAACACTCATACCAACCTGCTGAATATTTGCATTTACAATTGAGAAGAAACCTGCTGTTGGTGTTCCTCTTAAAGAACTTGCAACATGACCAAAAGCCATTTCAGCTGGAATGCCATCTGCTAATCTATTGCCAAGCTGAAAAACACTTGAAGCAAATTCTTTTTCTAATTTTTTTGTATTGCCTCTTGTTTTAATTAATTTTTGTGTTTTAAGTTTATAAGCAGTTGCAAAGAAAAGTGCTATTGAAAATGGAATAAAAATACTTAAAAGCAAGGCTATAGGGCCAAATGGCCCTGCTGTTCTGTCAGTGTCAGGATCAATTTTAAAATCAAAAAATGCCTGATTTTCAAAATATGTAATACCAAGTTGTTCAAAATTAAAATCAACTGGTTGGGATGGAATATAATGCAAAAGTAAAGGCGAGATGCCTATTAAAAAAAATGGCAAAGCAATTAATAAAGCTATGGCATATGGTTTTTTCGATTTATAATACTTATAGTCTGGATTTCTTTCTAAGAGTTCAGTTTCTCCAAAGCCGCCAGGCCTTTTTGATAAAACATTGTTTGTCATGTAAAAAACAAGAAAAGGAATAACTATGTTAAAAAGAATCATAACATGAACCCAGTTTATTGCACCTTGCAAAAGTGTTGAAGCCAGGGGCAAGAGTGCCAAGCCAAGAGTTGGCAGGACAATTCCTAACATATAAATGTTTGTTATTGGCGCTTTTACATCATGAGTATAATGCAACATTCTTTCATAAACACCATCAAGTATAACTTCAAGTGCTTTTTCAAGAGTCTTGATTCTTCTTGATTCACTTGGCTCATATAAAGAGGATTCAATTAAATGAAATGCTTCAATAAATTCAAGATTATATTCTCTCCAGTTTTCAAGGTAAGCATCTAAAGCATTTTTTATCGTGCTAAACTTGCTTGTTTCAACATCCCAGAATATTTTTTTTAAATCAAGGCCAAGCGGTGGCTGTAAATGCTGGGAAGCAAATTTTATTGCCCTCTCAAGGTTTGATGTATGCCTCATGTAAACCACAAGATAAAGTATGCATGGCACCATCTGCGAAGAGGCCTTTAGCCTCCATTTTTGTTCAAGCCTTGTTGGTAGATTATTAAGATAATAAAAAAGAAATAGAGCAACAATTACAAATAAAAAAAAGATAAGTGTAGGAAAAGCATCTGTTATTAAATAAACAGCAACTGAAATAACTACTGATAAAAAAATAACAAAGATAAGAGTAAAGATAGAAAGGCCAATTGCCTCTCTTGGTTCAATGTCAAGCCTGGCTGCTTGTAAAGATTTTTTTATTCTAGCTTCATCTTTCTTACTAACTTTCAGTTTTACAAAACTTCCAATTGTTTTACAAGCCCTTTCATAAAGAGAAAGTGGCGCAAGAGTTTCTTCTTTAAAACGCCTGTATTCTTTAGAATAATCACTTGCCCCTTCTTCAAAAGCTAGCTCTTTCTCAATTTTTGCTTCAAATTTTCTGAAAATATCTTTTGCTTCTTCTTTTGATGTTTTTCCCATTTTAATAACTTTAATAAATATAGATTATTCTTTTTGCTTAATAGCTTACTTTTAGCTTCTCTTGCCTTTTTTTAGCTTGCCTCTTTTTGTTTTTTAAAGAAGTAACATTATAAAAAGATTTCCAAAATAAAAAAGAAAACAAAAAACAAATAAAAATAAAAAGAAAAAAACAAACAAAAAATATATAAAGTATCCTTTACTAAATAAAAAAGTTAATAAATTAAGAATAAATTTAAAAAATTAAAAGAAAAATAAAAAAACAAAAAGCAAAAAAACAAAAAGATGGTACTTAAAATTTTGCGCATAAGTGAAGTTGTGGGAATGAAAATTTTTACTGATTCTGGAGACTATGTTGGGGTTATAGAAGAAGCAAATGTTTTTGATAACAAAGTGGACAGCTGGAGGGTAAAGATTTCTAGAGATAGCAATCTTGCTGGTCTTTTATCAGGAGCAAAAGGACTTATAATTCCACATCAATATGTAAAAGCAATAGGGGAAGTAATAATCATAAGCAGAAGCGCCATACCTGTAAGAGAAGAAATCAAAGCGCCAGAGTCTGAACTCTAAACTTCATTTCATTATAAATTTATAAAATGGCAGAAGTCAGTTTATTTACACATCCTTTTTTAGTTAATATAATCCTACCTTTCTTGCTTATATTTGTTGTTATTTATGCAATACTTGAAAAGACATCTGTGCTTGGTGAAGGCAAGCGTTATGCTAACCTGATAGTTGCTATTGTCATAGGTTTTATTTTTATCGGGGTTCAAGAGGCTGTTGGTTTTACACTTAAGCTTATACCAATAGTTTCTGTATTAATCATTGTGTTGCTTTGTTATTTTTTGATATTTGGCTTTATTGATATTCATCTTAAAAAAGGAATGAAAATTGTTCTTGGAATTGTGTTTGGCATAGCACTAATCGGCGCAATACTTTGGGCAACAGGTCTTTTAGAGAAAATTGCCACAACAACTATAAGTGTTGAAGTTATAAGCATGATAATTATGCTTTTAATAGTAGGGGGGGCAATAGCATTAATTATCTCAACGAAACCAAAAAAATAATAAAACAATAAAAAACAAATTAAAAATTAAAAGACAAGGAAAAAAAGTAAGAGAAAAAACAAAGAAAAAAATATAAGAACATTTAAAATAATTATAACTTATAAGACAAACAAAAGAAAAATATATAAAAGCTTAAATTATCTTAATAAATAGTTAAATAAAAAGGTAAAAAAGAAAAAAATGGTTAATGGCTTTGGTTATGGTTGGTATGGTACGCAAGGTTTTAGAGAAATAATAGCGCAATGGGCTCAGTTTGGTGTTTTTGATATTCTTTTACCAATATTACTTATTTTTGCAGTTGTTTTTGCAATACTTGAAAAAATAAATCTTCTTAAAAATCAAGGTGTGCATCTTATAATAGCTTTAGTTATTGGAATATACACAATTAGTAATCCAATTATTTCTGGTTTTTTTTTGTATCTTTTTTCAAATCTTGCTCTTGGAGTTGCGATTTTACTTTGTCTTATAGTATTGTTGGGTATAGCAATAAAACCAGGTGGGGGAACTTGGAAAGGAATATTTACTATAGGTGGAATTTTTATCTTCCTTATTGTTCTTGCTAAATCAGGTGCATTTCAAATGCTGTTTGGTCAAAACATTGGTTATTGGATACAGATTAATAGTGCAATCCTTTTGCTTGTTTTATTTATTGTGCTTGGCGTAGTCTTTGTTTTAAAAGGTGTAAAACAAGAGAAAGAAGGATTTAAGGTTACTCCTGGTTAAAAAATTAAAAGCAAAAAATAAAAAATGGTTGAAATTGATTTAAGTGGAATTGCAACATTTATTCCTGTATTTGGTTTTTTACTTGTTTTTACAGTTATATATGCTTTACTTGGCAAGACAAAAGCCTTAGGTGAGAATAAATTTGTTCATATTCTTGTAAGTTTTGTTGTTGCAATAATTTTTCTTGTTTCAGCTAATGCTATTAAATATGTGGAAATTGTAACCCCTTGGGTTGCTGCATTTGTTGTGAGTTTGCTTTTTATTGTGCTAATTGTTGGATTGATAAAAGGAAATATTGAAGAATTTTTTAGTAAAAAATTCGGGTGGTTTCTTGTTGTTGTTTTAATTCTTATATTTGTTTCTTCAGCAATCTACATCTTTGGGGATGTTATAGGAAAATATATCACACCAAAAGAAATTTTAGCATCACCACAGATTATAGGCATTGTAATTCTTTTAGCAGTAACAGTATTTGCTTCATGGCTTTTAACTAGGAAATAAATAAGAAAAAACTAATAAATTTTATTTTTTAGCAATTTTCCACATTATCTTAAAATATTCTTTATATGAGTCTGCTACTTTTTTGTCTTTTATTTGAAAAACAATTGGTTCTTTATTAAACAAAAAGATACTAACATAATCACCATATATTGCTATTCCAGAAGGAGTTTTTATATCAAGAAATCTATTTTCTCTTAACTTAAATCTATAATATTTTAGAATAAAATCTTTGACTTCTGTATTGCATATTATTTTAAACTTTATTCTTTTTTTAACTCTTTTTAATTCATTATTATGAAAAAGAAGCCTATATTTTTCATAAAGAGATACTGTTCTTGCTCCAAAAACAAAAATAGTATCTCCTGGTTTTAGTATATCAATTCTATGATTAAGCACAGCTCTCAAGCCATTATAACCCTCAAAAATTGTTGCTTTTGTCTCTTTTTTATGTATTTTTTCTAAAGATTCAAGCTGAGGCAGAATTTCATCAACTTTCTTTTTCTTTTCTTCAAGAATTTCTTTAAATCGCTTTGGTGAAGAGGCTTTAAAATATTTAATATTATTTTTAATTATATAAGAAACTAACCCTGATTCAATAAGCCTATTAAGAGAAAAATAAATAGCAGATCTTTGCAAGTTTGTTTTTTTTGCTATTTCTCCAACAGAAGATTCTCCTAGCTCAAGCAAAGCTAGATAAACTTGGGATTCACCTTTTGTCAAGCCAAATTCTTCTAATATTTTTGTTTCCATATCTTTAGTTATAATTATTTTCATTTATAAATTTTTTTATTGTTGTCTAAAATTGGAAAACAATATTTTATATATATCATAGTAATCAATACTACTATAAAGTAAATAAAAATAAATAAAGGAAAAAATGGAAAGGTTAAGCGAAAAGACACAAAAATATTGCAATAGAATTGACGAACTTTATGATAAGATAACTGAAGCTCCTTACAGTGATTTGTACAAGTTTTGCAAGGACATTTATGCTCTACAAATTGAAGTAGGTAAAAACTTAGAGCATCTTAGTGAAAAAGACAGTTCTTTACTTGTTAAGAAGCTAGAGTTAGCTGAAAGAATTTTTGAAAATTACAAGAGATTTCTAGCTACAGATATAGCAATAAAGGAGTTCAGGGGGATGAAAAAATGAATATTAAAAAAATCTTCAAAACAGCAAAGCAGGAAGAACGTGAAGTTGAACAAATATGGGATGTCTAGATGGATTTAATTGTCCATTCACCTTATGTTAGAAAAGAAAAACGTTTTTTCCTCTTGAACAAAAATATATCCTAACTTTTAAGGAGAAAAATAGGAAGTAAAAAATGACAAAGCCATATAAAAAACTAAGTAAGAAGGCACAAGCATACTATTTAGA